>DATBNI010000162.1:0-12745 GCA_036554425.1 Psychromonas sp. | reverse complement strand
TGAAGTGTTTAAAATAGTTCCTGATGAGCGGCGTTACTATCACCTGGATTAAAGAAAACCCATGTTGTTGTTTATTGAGATAAGTCCGGCATATAACGTTTACGTTTATGCGCCTTGATCATAGTGCTGTCTATTAGCACCAAACCATCTACGCATGAGTGAAAATCCGGATCGACGCCAAAGTCTAAAAAATGTACACCACCAGGCTCGGTTAATTCCGTGTATTGTTTGTACAAAGTGGGGACTGAGCAGCCTATATTGGTGAGCAGATACTTAAGGCTGCGAAAATCCTCAAAGTAACACTCTCCCTTAAATGCACTGACCAGGGGCTCTAAATCTGAAAATCGATAAGGATGATTGGATACTGCGAATGTTTTTTTATGAAAATGTACCTGATAAAAATAAATCATCAGATCCTTCGCCAATTGCGGCATATCATTGCTAATGGATACCGGGCCAAACAAGTAGCGGCAATGTGGATAACGCGTCAGATAGGCACCAATGCCATGCCATAAATAGTCCAAAGAGCGTTTTCCCCAGTATTTGGGCTGCACAAAGGATCGCCCTAACTCTAAACCCTGCTCAAGATGCGCATTCATACTGTCATTAAAACTGAACAAGCTGCTGCTATATAATCCGGAGATACCCTGCTTATCAATAATTTTTTTAGTATCGGCAAGGCGATATGCGCCCGCTATTTCCAACTCTTCACTGTCCCATAGGATCAGGTGCTGGTAATTGGCGTCGTACAGATCGAGATCGCGCTTATGGCCCGAACCTTCGCCTACCGCTCTAAAGGTATATTCCCTTAGTCTGCCAATTTCGCGCATGATGGGCGAATCTAATTGGCCTTCAAATAAGATGATTTTTTTGTTATCGGGTGTGCTGCCTAATAATTCACAGGACTTAAGCGCCTTGGCTAATACTTGCCGATCGACAGGATGTGCAATGGCGGTTTCTGTTTTAAAAATAGCGCTTTTGTTTTTAGGCAAACGGTATAAATGGCGTTTAAATAATTTAACTTTGCAGGGCAGTGACAGCTTCATATCACAGTAATTCGCATAGGGGATAGCTTCCCCTATGCGAATTTTGATTGAACTGCACTTTTGCTTAAACATCTCACCAACCAGCATTAAAGTTGACAAAGGTTTATAGATCATCGATGCCCCATAAAATAACGCCGAATTTTTACCGTCAATATGGATAGGAATAATGGGGGACTTGGTATTGAGCGCTAACCTTAAAAAACCGTTATGCCAATGCGGATCCTGTATGCCGTTTGCTTTTATTCTAGACACCTCGCCAGCAGGAAAAACAATGATTGCGCCTTCGCTTTTAAGGTATTGAGTTAACGCTTTCAGTTGCTGTCTGTCGGTGTTTCCTGACATGTTATTCACCGGCAGTAACAAAGATTGTATGGGTTTTACGTTATAAAGCAGCTGGTTCGCCATGACCTTAACATCAGGTCTGATTTTACCCACCATATTTAATAAAGCCAATCCATCAAGCGAGCCGATAGGGTGGTTGGCGATAATTACCACACGGCCGGTTTTAGGGATCCGTTCGATCTCGTTAGATTGTAATGAGTAAGTAAAGTGCAAACTCTCTAAGCTTTGTTCGACAAAATCAAAACCTTTAAGATAGGGGTAATCTTCAGCAAACTGCATAAATGCGCGTTCATGTAATAGACGTCTTAACAGGGCCTTAACAGTATTACTGAGCCATGAGTCAGGTTTCAACCTTGGATAATTTTCATCAACCAACTTATCGACAGATAACATATGAGTACTTTATTAAATGAATTTGTGATTAATTTACTCAAACTATATGACAGTTATATTGCATTAAAAAAACTGTCTGAGTTTGCAAACTACTTGAAGGTGCAGATTCAGAGCAATCTAGAGCTGGGCACAAGATGAAGATAATGCTTATCCTTTTTCGAATGTTGATACCTTTCATACTGCTGTCATATTAATAAGATAAAAAGTCATCACTATTATTTATGAAAACTTATGCAGGGATGCTTTATGAAACTTAATTTATTAACATCTGTTATTTTATCGGCCTCACTGATGGCTTGTACTACTTCCCCTTCACATACTAATCTGGTTGAAAATACAAAAACAATTCAGCTGGTTGAACAAGGCCGTTATCACGCCAATATCTTTGATCAAAGTGCGGCTGAAATAGTCACCTTTGATAAAAAAACGCAGTCTACTTTTGTGGTCAATGCGGAGTCCAAAAAAATAGATGTTATTGACAGTCGTAATATACAAAAACCGACATTATTGACCAGTCTGAATGTCGGTGCAGACATACAAAAGCATCTTAACGCGCAAGCGGGCGCGGCCAATAGTGTTGATGTGTTTGATGGGCTGCTTGCGGTGGCCATTGAAGCTGAAAATAAAACTGATCCGGGCTGGGTCGCCTTTTATGACACGCAAAACTTAAGCTTTATCGACGCCGTTTATGTTGGCGCATTACCCGATATGGTCAGCTTTACGCCAAATGGCAAACAGTTGCTGGTGGCTGTTGAAGGTGAGCCTTCCGATAAAACCTATGCCCGGGATCCTCTTGGTGAGGTTGTGGTCATTGATATTAACTGGCACAAAAAGAGATTAACAACCAAGCTGACCCGTTTAGATTTTCAGGCCTTTAATCAAGGCGGCGTTCGATCTGATGAGTTACCCGGGCAGCTGGTTTTAAATGGTTTTCAAGCAACGGTAGGGCAGGATTTAGAGCCTGAATATATAGCCGTTAATAAAAACTCAACCAAAGCCTATGTCAGTTTGCAGGAAAATAATGCCATAGCCGTGATTAACCTTGCCGATAAACGCATCGAAAAAATCATGGCATTAGGCTTTAAAGATCATTTGCAGGCCGGCAATGAGCTGGATGGTAATAATAAAGACAAGAAAGCGCTATTGAAGAATGAGCCGGCATTAGGCATGTATCAGCCGGATTCTATCTCTGTGGTTACCATTGGCGGCACTGATTACTTACTCACCGCAAACGAAGGTGACGATCGCAGTGACTGGTTAAGTGATTTACCACAGGCTGAATGTGAAGCGGGTAATTATTATTATCACCTGGAGGATAAAGCCTGCGGCGATGATATTAAATTAAAAGATGCCTTAGACAGCCGTGTTTATAACCCGTCGAATAAACACAGCAGGCTTGATTTAAGTAATTTTAAAGATGGCGGTCTTTATCAAGGTGCGGTAAAAAGTCTTAAATTTTCACACAATGCCAGCAAACAATTTGGCGACTTAAATACTGATGGAAAAATGGATCGTATGCTCACTTTCGGCGGACGCTCGTTTTCTATTTGGAATATGGATACGCAGCAATTAGTCTTTGATTCCGGTAGCGATTTTGAACGTATTACCGCGCAAATATACGGTGCTAATTTCAATCAAAGCAACACTAAAACAAAAGCCGAAGATCGCAGTGGTAAAAAAGGCCCTGAGCCTGAAGCCTTAACGACAGCTGTTATTGATCATAAAACCTATGCATTTATCGGTCTTGAGCGGATGGGCGGGATCATGGTTTATGATATTTCAAACCCGCTTAAAGCGCAGTTTGTGCAGTATCTTAATAACCGAAATCTGACCCTGGACCCCAGGGATAATGTTGAAAAAAATGCCGATGGTGTGAAGACTTATCGTATAGATGCGGGCGATTTAGGCCCGGAAGGGTTCCGTTTTGTGGCCGCCAAAGACAGCCCTACAAATTCACCTATTCTTATCGTCGGCAATGAAGTCAGCGGGACAACGAGTTTTTACCGTATTGATTTGATCGAGCAATAACAACTTTGCAAGCTAAGCGCATCCCTGCTGATCATTCTGCCTTAGCGCAGTTTTAAACAAACCTTTTAATAAAACGGCTTTGAATTTAACCCTTCAAGGCCGTTTTTATTCCTCCTGACTATGGCGTAATGGCACAAATCCTCGAACATATTTTGCGATAATGTTATTTTCTGATTAACCTGAAATTTCAAAAAAAAATTGGCTGTTCAGTCTTTGCATTTATCCCTGTCCAGCCTTTATTTTTGCAGGTTCAAACAGTGATGAATGGCTTATTAAATTATCTGATTCATCTATCAAATAGTTTCCTATAAGATACCAACTAACAAATCACTCCTTTAACTGAAACTGAATACACTATGATAAATATTGTAAATTTTGAGCATAACAAGTTAAGCATCAAAAACTGGCAACTACTTAAAAATGAAAGCTGGTGTGTATTAGGTCGTAACGGCTCTGGAAAGCAGTATATAAATCAGCTTTTAAGCGGCGCGTTAGAGCCAACGAGTTTTGAACAACTGCAATCACCTGATAAAGATAAAGTCGGGATAATTTCATTTGAAATGCAGCAGGATACCTATGAGCATACGCTAGAAATTGAAGCACCGGATTATATCGATCCAGAGGATGTCGGCACTAAAGCAAAAGACTTTCTCCCAAAAAATAAATTGAATGACCCGCTCATAAATGAATTTGGTTTAAGCCACCGACTTGAAACCAGGTATATTAAATTAAGTACAGGTGAAAGTAGAAAGCTTTTAATTCTGCAAGCCATCTTTAGCGGCATTGAGCTTTTAGTCTGCGATAATCCTTTTGACAGCTTAGATAGCGAATCATGCGAAGCATTGTCCAAGGTCTTAGAGCGCTTATCTAAGACAGGCGTTACTGTATTGCTGATGTTAAGTAACAGACAAGACATCCCCGTTTGGTGCCGCAATATTGCCTTTATTGAACGAGGCAGATTTGATGTGATTGGTAAATTGGACAATATTGACACTAAAAATCAATTGGATGCTTTATTAAGTCCTGCACCTGATAAAACCAGCTGGCCGGAAAATATGCAGGAATTATCAGATTATAAGCATCCTTATTTAGTGAAGCTTTCTAAAGGCAATGTTCATTATAATGGTGTCAATGTTTTTGAGAACTTGAATGTTGAAATAAAACCCTTACAGCATACTTTGATCACTGGCGCTAACGGCAGTGGGAAATCAACCTTAATGCAGTTAATCACGGGGGATTGTCCGCAATGTTACAGCAACGATATTCATGTACTCGGATATAAGCGCGGTTCCGGTGAGACTATTTGGGAGCTTAAAAAACATATGGGTATTGTCAGCTCGGAGCTGCATCGACAATACAGAGTAAATGGTGAGCTATTAACTGTCGTTCTTTCAGGGTTCTATGACTCTATTGGCGTTTACCAGCAAACAACCCCATACCAAATAAATATTGCTCGCCAGTGGTTGAATAAAATAGGTTTGTTAACCCAGCAAAATAGTTTATTTCAAAGCTTAAGTTATGGTGAACAACGGCTCGCATTAATTGCCAGGGCGTTAGTTAAATCGCCTTATTTATTGATTTTAGATGAGCCGACCCAAGGTTTAGATGAACTTAACAGGCATAGAGTACTTAACTTTTTAGAGCATTTAGCCACACAAGAACACAGCACAATGTTATTAGTCAGCCACCGTAAGGATGAGTTTTTACCCATATTCAAGCAACATATTAAACTTTAAGGCGTGCATTCCCATCGAACTTAACTAATCACCCTTTTTGTCCCGATGGACTCAGTGCTGCATTAAGTGCTGAATACCAAGAAGCGCTATGCGGTGATCTGGAGCAAACAGATGAAAATAATCAGTTTGACGCTGCGCAGATACAGGGAATGCGCTCTTTAATTGATGAAATGTTCGGTTGCGGAGATGACTTTAGTGAAGCGCAATTAAGCGCTTTTTTGGGGGATCCGGTTTTGTTTCATCAACACTTTGAAGCGTTTTTAAAAGAAGCTCAAGAAGAATCAGAGCAGGACTTTGATGCAGAAGAAATTGATAATGAATTTTTTAAGCGATTTGAAGAGGAGTTTGCTAACAGTGAGCACTTTCAGCGGCACACTCATTCTCAAGGCAAACAGCAGAAAAAATTGAAAGATCTGTTTGATGCCAGTCAGCTAAAAAAATGTTACAAAATGCTCGCCAGTCGTCTGCATCCTGATAAAGAACAAGATCCCGCATTAAAAGCACAAAAAAGTCTGTTAATGGGACAGCTTGTACAAGCTAAAAAAGATAAAAATGCATTTACTATTATCAGCATGTTTCAACAATATGTGCCAAATAATGATCTTAATTTAGATGATGATGTCACTGCTGAGCTATTAATCCTGTTGTCTGAAAAGTTGGCCCGGATTGATGAAGAGTATCGCGATCTGCATCATGCAGATTCAATAGAGTCAATGATTTGGCAAAAGTTAGGCGGGCGCAGTAAAAAAATAATGGAAGCCAAGAAACAAGAGCACTTGGCGGCATTATTGGCCGGACAGTTATCCCTGCAAAAGACAATCACCACGACCAAGACGATGAAGCCGTTAAATAAAATTTTATCCGACCGTTATGATCTGCGTAATGCCTCCCCCTTTGCGAATTTTGGCACATTACAAGAGTTGTTGAATGGCGACTTCGAACTTTTTTCTGAGAACTCTGATTAAAGAAAAATTAACAGTTTGCCCAGCTATATTATAAGACATTGCCAAACTCACCCTGGTGCTGAGGTGAAATGCTTTATACAGTTTACTCCTGTCGATTTTTATAGTGACTCGATTTAGGGGGATATTGAATGCAATAAAATTTATATTGTCTAATATTAAAATGTTAGCCGATGTTGGATTTCCCTTTTTATTGTGCAACGGAAAAAATATGAAAAAAGTAGCTGTATTATTAGCCGATGGATTTGAAGAAGTGGAAGCTATCACGGCTGTCGATTTTCTTAGAAGAGCGGGAATAGAGGTTATTCTCACTAGCATTTCTGAGCTAAAGGTCACCGGCAGTCATGATGTTGTGATCCTGGCGGATACCACCCTTGATGCGTTATCCGATGATTTAGACGGGATTATTTTGCCGGGAGGAATGCCCGGTGGATCAAATCTTGCTCAATCAAAAGCGCTTATCGCATTGATTGGTAAAATGAATAAGAGCAATAAACTGCTGGCGGCTATCTGCGCTGCACCTGCTCTGGTGTTGGGAAAATCTGGTCTGCTCGAAGGACGAAAATTTACCTGTTACCCTGGTTTTGAAAATGAGATCTCGGGAGCCAATTTCAGCACTGAATCTGTTGTGCTGGACGGTAATATACTGACCAGTCGCGGACCGGGAACAGCAGCCGAGTTTGCAATTGCAATCATTGAATATCTGCTTGGCATTGATGCCGCCAATACCGTTAAAAAAAGCACCCTGCAAAATGGGTAAACAGCTCGGGAATCCGCTTAAAAATCGCCCCTCGGTTCGGTGTTTATTGTGCTGCCCAAATCCATTTTCGCGGTTGAGATATTTTTTTGTGTGATTGCCTAATAGCGTATTACAGCTAACTCATTGGAAGGTAATCGGGTTTTATGGCGGTATTTGTGTTAAGCTAGTTGCCGTGGTCAGGTTTTATCATGAGCTTTTGTGGTTAACCATGGTACGATTTTCCCTGATCTTTCCCCCGTTAACCACTACTATTTTATACCGCTCTGTACTCGGGTGCACTTGCTCCCGTTGCCCCTGTTTGGGTTAGTTTCGGTGTAGCATCTGGTCTGTTGTCACCACCTTCGTTTTACAGGCGAAGCGTTTGCGGAAGTGCCGCAGGCTTATTTAGATTATCGCCTGAATACAACGAAAAGTAAGGCTGTTCGATGAACCGTACGACAGATTAGAAGATGAGCGATTAGAACATAACTTTAAAGGAAAATAACCGATTAGAAGATAACCGATTAGAAAGTAACCGATTAGCACATAACCGATTAGAAAATAACTTCAAAGGAAAATAAACGAACATGAATACAAATACAAAGCCAAAGACAAAGAAAAAGACAAAGCGTGTAGTAATTAAAGTCGGCAGCGCAGTATTGACAGAAAACAATAACATCGCCAAGGAGCGCATGCTCAATCTGGTTTCGATGATCTCAGGACTAAGAAAAACCTACGACGTCATTCTTGTAACCTCCGGCGCAGTTGCGGCAGGGTACTCGACACTAAAGCTTGATAAAAGCAAACAGATTGGCAAGAAGGCACTTGCTGCGGCAGGACAGCCTATTTTGATGACTGCCTATAAAAAGAAATTTGATATCTATGACATTGATACGGCGCAGATCCTGCTTACCGAAGATGATTTCGATTCGCGAAAACGGACTAAGATGTTTCAGGAGATCATAGATGCACACCTGACACACGATATCATGCCGATCGTCAATGAAAACGATATTACCTCAACACCTGAACAGCAGTTTGGCGACAATGATCAGCTATCAGCCAATGTTGCTCATGCAACCAATGCCGAAATTCTGGTTATCTTGAGTGATATTGACGGTTATTATGATAAAAATCCGCACGAATTCCAAGATGCGAAGATCTTTAAAACCATGACCAAGATACCGGAACAAGCACTGCTTGAGGAATCAACAGCCAATAACAGTTTTGCCACAGGCGGTATTGTTACAAAACTTAAGGCTGCTAATTTCCTTATGAAGCGCGGCAGAAAGATGCTCCTGTGTAACGGTTTTGACTTGAGTGCGGCAGAATCATTTCTGCTTGACAATAAACACACCTTGGGTACGCTCTTTATGCCTGAAAAAGAGATCAAAAAGGAAAGTTAATCTCCTTTGATTTAAATGTGATACGGAAAAACCACTGCTCAGTGGTTTTTTTTTGTAACCAACTTATAAATGGATCACCTCCTGATCTGAAATTATTGCCGAAAAGAGATCCTTTTCCACAACTTCAAAATATTGGTTGATGACCGACAGGTTATTATTCAGCGGATGCCCGAGTTCTGCAGAGGGCTGAAGTTCGAGCGGCAAAGATGCAACCCTTTTTGTGGGATGAATTTTCATGGATCCGACTAAACAAATTATCGGAATACCATGGTCCTTGGCGCTTAGTGCAATCAAACGGCTGCCTATTTTATTCAGAACATAACCCTGCTTATCCATGGCATCCGCGCCGAGAAAAACACAATCGCATTGTCTTACTATACTATCCGCAAGTGCATCGACAATAAGGGTGGTGTGGATATAAGGAGTTAACGCATTCGCCAGCGCAGCACCTTCATTTAACGGCCGAGATTCAGTGCAAAAAACCGATGAGAGCAGCTTGGATTTCCCAAGTTGTTTTAATACCGACTCCACGGTTGAACTTCTCGAATGTGTTAATACTGAGTGTATATTGCGGCTTTGACAGAAAACCCGGGTGCGTTCAAGAATAAGGCGTTCAGATAATGCCAGCTCTTTTAATAATAAATTTATTTCATTAACAATTCTTCGCCCTAGACCTTCTCTATCCAGTGAAATAAGCTTTCTCAAACGATGAGTGATATTCTGAAAAATGACCATTGACTGTCTTGCCGTTTCAACTTGATTTAAAAAATCTAAAAATTGCTCCGGATCCACAAGGTGATGCGAGCACCAAGCTCTGCAGTCGAGTAAAAAAAACTGAGCAATCTCCCTGCTGCCATGTTCGTGATCATTTTTCAATCGTGTGATTAATCCAAGCATTAGCATTTTCCCTGCGAACAATAATCGGTAGCAAGAGTATAGGAAGAGTTTTGCATAACAGGTTATTTCAGTCAGTTAAAATAAAGTGCCTATGCTGAAATTAGTTTGCCCTTGGTTTTTATCCTGTTACATTCAGTATTATTTCCGCGGATTGAGGTATTTATGGCATCGACAGCAATTATTAAAACACTTAAGTTGAGCACACCCTGGCAAACCCTAGATCCCTTTTTGTTTTGTGTTCATCATCTTGATGATTACCCTGAAGGAGATGGTAAAATGGGCCCCTCTGCGCCGCTGCAGGGGCGTCAGCTGGGCAATGATTTTAGCGGAAAATCAGGCTTCAGCATGTACCACGGATTGACTGTGCCGGGCTTTCCTGTTCACCCTCACCGGGGGTTCGAAACGGTCACTGTGGGGCGCCGCGGCTTTATTGATCATTTTGACTCATTAGGCGGATACGGACGTTTTGGAAACGGTGATACGCAGTGGATGACAGCTGGAAAGGGAGTGCAGCATTCTGAAATGTTTCCGCTTGTGCACACTGCAAAAAAAAATCCAACTGAATTATTCCAAGTTTGGTTAAATTTACCCCGGAAAAACAAGTTTGTTCACCCTGAATATAAAATGCTTTGGCATGAAGAAATCCCGGTTATTTCTTGTTTTGACCGTCATCAACGTCTGACTCAAATAGATCTGATTGCCGGGCAGTATGGTGAGATAAAAGCATTACCTCCGACTAAGGCCTCATGGGCAGCAGATCCTGACAATGAAGTCGCGATATGGACAATAAAGATGGCGGCTAAGGCAGTTTGGGCGCTGCCGGCCGGAGCGAGTAATTTAAGCCGCTGCCTGTATTTTTATGCGGGGATGGGCCTGAAAATTGATGGCCAGCTTGTTCCTGTTAATCACCGTGTCGATTTAATCTCCGATCAAAAAGTGACATTGGTAAACAGCAGTGACACTGCGGTCGAGATTTTATTATTACAGGGGCGTCCAATTAATGAACCCGTTGTTCAGCATGGACCTTTTGTAATGAATACTGAAGAGGAGATATACCAAGCCTTTGCAGACTACCGTAAAACAAATTTTGGCGGCTGGCCATGGTCCGATTCCGCGCCGTTAAATCCTCAAAAAACCGGTCGGTTTTCAGATGATGGGCAGGGTAATAAAGAAGTCAAATAATCAATAAAAGTTTGGCTCCTTTAAATGGCGATGACAGCAGACAGCTTAATATCCGGTTCCATTTTAAAGCGTGCCGGCCAATATAAAAACGGCTCAATGCGTTTCCGGGTAAAGCCGTAAACAGGCCCTGGTCCGTTGAATTATTTGTCCGGCGAAAGCTTTAGTCGTTTTAGACTGGCAACAATGATCTGTTATAATGTTTTTTTACTTTGCGGATTTTTGATTATCAGCAAGGTTCTATTTTGTTAAACGGTGTTGCTGCACTGTTGCTTATTTTCGGATTAATCTATGTCGGTTCTTTCTCCAAATAGTGTTTTTACCTCTCTCCAGCAGAACGGTCCCTTTGCCGTTTCCAGGGATGCGCTGAATCTTTCGCCTTTTTCTGGCGAAACCCGTCAATGGGTAAAAAACCTACAGCAATATCCCTCCAACCGTGCCAAATATCGCGCTCTGCGCAGTCAACTGTTCGAATTTCTAGGTGTTGACAATACGGATCAAATTGAATCCTTGATTGCTGATAAAATGCTTCGCCAGGAGCGCAGTGAACGTGCGCTGCGTTTATTAGGCAATATGTTCGGCATCAATGGCAATCTTAATGAAATAAAATGTCGCGTGGATGAATATGCCCGTACTGCAGATACGGTCATTAATTCACTGAAAAATAAAATACTGTCACCTTATGCCTCTTATATAGAATCAACTAATGAAATAGTAGTCACTAATAATCCCGTTGAACTGTTATTAATTATGTTTAATGATAAGTACCATAAAAAAGCGCGTTTTGAAGCGCGTCGCAAGGTGATTTTAATGACACTTGCTGGCAGTATCGACCAACGTGAGCGTGAAACGGATATTGAGAATAAATTTTCTGCTTTTTTGGCATTCCTAAACGGTTATGTGTGGAGCCCGAACCTGAAAATTGGCGAATTAGATCCGGTTTTTCTTCATTCTACCCACCATCCGGAAGATTATTGCTGCACTAGTGTCAGCGTATTAACGCCGCAGCAGGCTAAGTTAATCATGCCGGTTAAAAGGGAAAAATTAACCTTGGTTAAACGTCGAAGTTTTACCGTAGGCAGCAAAAAAATTCCTATTTATGTGTCGATAAGAAAGAAACCACCGGAAGCCAAGGTACTAAAACTTTTAAGAAAAAATGAAAAGAACCCGGGAGTTGCCGTTGATGATGAACTAGGTTTGATGGCGGTGCTTGATTCATTCGCCGATGTAAAAGCTTTTCAGCAGCATCTTACCCGCAGCGCATCCAGAGCCAACTCTTTGATGGTTCTTGAAGATATATCCGATACCCTGATCGAACAGTCTCAATATCATAGTCGTTCGACCGGCTCCAGTGATAAAACCTCTATGATGAAATTTTTTGCCCGTTTAGGCGGCATGCGTGTTGAGTTTATTATCCACACCAATCAGACCTGGTTAAACTATATGTATCAGGAAGATGTCGCGCATAACGAATATGAAGTAAAGCGGATGTTTGATACCGGGGTTATCGAACTGCTCTTTCCTCGGGATATTTATCATCTTGATCATCTGAAAACGCGTAATGAGATGATTCAGTTTTTCCGCAAACAGATTGAGTCTTAGCCTCTCTCTAGAGGAAAGTAACTTCTATAGCATCGGCTTGTTTTGTTATTTACAAATAAGCCCATTTTCCCTGCGCTATAGCTGATCACTGCCTTAATTCGTTTGCTATTAAAATTAAACACTTTAGTCTTATTATAAAAGCCGCGTGGATTGGTAAAAGTTAAACATATTCCTGATTTTGGGTGTCGAGATTCTGACCAAAATACGCCAATATTTCTGATCTAAGCTAGAATTAATAGCAGGAGGTCATAAAGGGAGGGGTTGTTATGTATGATTTTATAGAAAGCCTGCAATTAAGAGATCAAGCGTTGGAGGAGCTATATTTTGACGCTGTCATTGCGAAATTGAGGGCGACGAGTGTGATTCAACCACAGAAAGAAAATCATGATGATGAAGTAGATATTTATATTGATGA
>DATBNI010000153.1:0-4627 GCA_036554425.1 Psychromonas sp. | reverse complement strand
TAAGTAAATTCGTTAAACAAGTGTTTACAAAAAAAAGTAAACAACAGCAAACACCCGCAGCGAATCCCTTTAAAATCCCACGAGAGTCACACTGCCTCTCCCGTAAGGATATAGATGAAAATGCATTAAAGGTACTTTATCGCCTTCACAATGCGGGATTCAGGGCTTTATTAGTGGGCGGCGGGGTACGTGATTTATTGCTTGGCCTAAAACCTAAAGATTTTGATATTACGACCAATGCGACACCCGAAGAGGTGAAAGCTTTATTCCGTAACTGCCGTTTAATTGGCCGGCGCTTTCGTCTGGCGCATATTTTATTTGGCCGTGAAGTGATTGAAGTGGCTACTTTTCGTGGTCATCACGATGATGACGATGGACAAGATGCGCAAAAAGTAAAACAATCAGAAGCGGGTATGTTACTGCGCGATAATGTTTACGGCTCCTTAGAAGAAGATGCTGAACGCCGTGATTTTACCGTTAATGCGCTTTATTACGATATCGCTGATTTTGCCATTTATGATTTTTGTAACGGCATGGCGGATCTCAAGGAGCGCAAGCTAACCTTGATTGGTGATCCGGAGATACGTTACCGCGAAGATCCGGTGCGTATGATGCGGGCGATTCGCTTTTCAGCAAAATTAGATCTGACCATCAGTGATGAATGCGCAGAGCCTATTCGCCGTTTAGCGCCGCTCTTACAAGATATACCCGCCGCTCGCCATTTTGATGAGGTGATTAAATTACTTCTTTCAGGTCAGGGGTTAGCAACTTATCGTTTATTAAAAGAATACAAATTATTACAAGTATTATTCCCTATCCTGTTTAAAGATGGTGAAGATGATAAAGCGACTCAGCTAATTGAACAGGCGCTGATCGACACGGATCTGCGCATTGCTGAAGGTAAGCGCCTTACACCGGCTTATATTTACGCAATTATCCTCTGGTATCCGCTTGAACAACGTGCGCAGGAGATGGCTTTTGAAGGGGGGATAGACTATTACGATGCCTTTTTATTAGCGATGAATGAAGTCCTTAGCATACAAATCAAAACCATTGCTATCCCGAAACGTTTTACTGCTGCCGTGCGTGATATTTGGGTGTTGCAGTTACGTTTACCCCGATTTGGCGGCAAACGGGCGCAGCGTGTTTATCAGCACATTAAATTCCGTGCGGCTTTTGATTTTTTATCGCTACGCGCAAAAGTTGAAGAAAGCGCAGAACTTGCAGAATTAGCTGCGTGGTGGCAGGAATATCAAAATCATAACAAATTACCGGAACACAGTTACGCCGCGAATGCGAGCAAAGCCACTGAGTTTAAACCTGCGGATAAAAAACGCAGATACGCCAATAAAAAACGTAAAAAACCCGAGACGGTTAACCTTGATTAGTTATATTGGTGTGGGCAGCAATCAGGCGGATCCCATTCAACAGGCAAAGTTAGCCATTGAAACCCTGCGCCACTTACCCGGCAGCGTATTTTGCAGCTGCTCGTCATTGTATCACAGTGCGCCGATGGGCCCACAGGATCAACCTGACTATATCAATGCCGTGGTTAAAATTGATACTCAATTAACGGCCATTGAGCTGTTAGATGAATTACAAAAAATAGAGCTGTCGCAGGGCAGAGTGCGCAAAGAAAACCGTTGGGGACCGCGTACCTTAGATCTTGATATCCTCTTATACGGTAATGAAGTGATCAACAATGCACGCTTGAGCATTCCCCATTATGGAATGAAAGAGCGTGAATTTGTGCTCTATCCTTTATTAGAAATCGACAATGAGTTACGCTTGCCCGATGGCAAAGCATTATCACAACTGACCGCGCACTGTCATAAAAACGGTTTGATCCGGATTAGCAGTTGAATAAATAGATCACCCCAGTAAAATAATAAAAATATTATAAACCAGCGATTTAAAGATTAAGCCAGCGGTTTGATAAGAGTATAAAATAGATTAATGAACAGATCATTTAGAGCAGTTTAAATGAGTTAGTATGATTAATTGACTGCCAGGCTGGTTAACTATTTACAGAACAGATGCAAAATTGTACTGAAATTTTGCCGCAATAGGTACCAATAAGTTGCCGTCATTAATTTTTTATCTCGGATTTTTCCTGCTTCTAAAGTAATTAATGTGATAGGTATAAATATAATTTTAATTTTGGAGCAATCATGGCTAAAATCAGCGTTTCTCGTCTGACTAAAATGAAACAAGACAACCAAAAAATAACCTGCATGACCGCCTATGATGCGAGTTTTGCGGCTATTTTTGACCAGGCCGGTATCCAAGTATTATTAGTAGGCGACTCCCTCGGCATGGTATTGCAAGGACATGATTCTACGCTGCCAGTGACAGTTGACGATATCCGATACCATACAGCAGCTGTAGTAAGCACCGCTAAAAGTGCGTTCATTGTTGCTGATTTACCCTTTATGAGTTATTCAACCCCGGAAATGAGCTATGAAAATGCCGCAATATTAATGCGTGCAGGCGCTAATATGGTAAAAATGGAGGGCGGGGAATGGCTAACTGATTCCGTAAGAGGATTAGTGGAACGCGGTATTCCAGTCTGCGGCCACCTAGGTTTAACACCACAATCGGTCAATATTTTTGGTGGTTACAAGGTACAGGGACGCGAAGAGGAACAGGCGGACGAGCTGCTCAACGATGCCTTATTGCTACAGGACGCAGGTATACAACTGTTAGTGTTAGAGTGTGTTCCGGTCAGTTTAGCGGAGCGCATTACGACCGCCTTACAAATTCCGGTGATCGGGATTGGAGCCGGGTGTGATACAGACGGACAAATCTTAGTAATGCATGATGCCTTTGGCGTTTCTGCTGGTTTTTGTCCAAAGTTCTCCAAAAACTTCCTGCTGGAGACCGGCGATATCCGCCAGGCGGTAGCGCTCTATAAAGAACAAGTTGAAAGCGGACAGTTCCCGTCTGCTGAACACAGCTTTTATTAAGTATATTGGTAGATAAAAACATGCTTATTATTGATGATCCACAGCAACTACGTGAAAAAATAAAACAACTTAAACAGCAGGGCTGTGAAATTGCTTTTGTGCCAACCATGGGAAATTTACATGAGGGACATTTAACCCTGGTACAGGCAGCCCGGAAAAAAGCTGCTGTGGTTATTGTAAGTATTTTTGTGAATCCCATGCAGTTTAATAATGCGCAGGATTTGCAAAATTATCCAAAAACAGTGACGCAAGATTGTGAAAAACTGGCCGCAGTTGGTGTCAATATTGTTTTTACGCCCTCCGCGAGCAGCATTTATCCAAAGGGTTTAGAGGCGCAAACCTATGTTGAAGTGCCCCTTCTATCTGACAGTTTAGAAGGTGAACTTCGTCCCGGGCATTTCCGGGGCATGAGCACAATAGTGAATAAACTCTTTAACCTGGTTCAGCCTGACTATGCTTGTTTTGGTGAAAAAGACTTTCAGCAGTTAGCCATTATCAAGCAGATGGTCAATGATTTAGCCATGCCCATTGAAATCATCCCGGTTGCTACTATGCGCGAAAAAAATGGCCTGGCCATGAGCTCCCGCAACGGTAAACTGAGCGCCTTAGAAAAACAAAAAGCCCCCTTTTTAGCAAAAGTGATGAACCAATTAGCGAAAGATGTGCAAGCGCAAACAGCTGAATTGTCAATATTAATAGATGCGGCGTCAATGGATCTCGATAACGCCGGTTTTAATACCGATGCAATCCACATTGTTGATGCTCAAAGGCTGCAGCCACTGAGTGATGATAGTGAGGAAGCGGTTATTTTAATGGCGGCTTTTTTAGGGGAAACACGTTTAATTGATAATAAAGTAGTTATCCTGAAGAATCCTGGAAACAAAAACTCAAGTTTAAATTCTTAGCATTGTGCCCTGTTTAATCAATGCGCCATTCCCCCTTAATGTTATAAATTTGACTTTTATCAATATCCACTGTGACTCGCCTATGGGAGTAGGGTATAATTTGCACCATTAAGGATTTTACTTTATAGTCGCCCTGTTGAAAAAAACAGCGATTACTTACTAGAAAAAAGGTTTTTTGTATGAAAAAAACAATGCTTACAGGCAAACTCCACCAAGCTCGAGTGACGCACGCCGAATTAAATTATGAAGGTTCATGCGCTATCGATCAAGACCTACTCGAGCAGGCTGGTATTCTAGAATACGAGAAGATTGAAATTTACAATATCGACAATGGCGCGCGTTTTTCAACCTATGCTATTACCGGCGAACGTGGTTCAAAAATCATCTCAGTTAATGGCGCCGCGGCGCGTATGGCGGCTGTGGGCGATCGCGTTATCATCTGTACCTACGCGAGTTTAAATACAGCGGAAATTGTCAATCATAAACCAAGCTTAGTGTATTTAGATGCGCAAAATAACATTGTGCGCACAAGTAAAGACGTCCCGGTGCAAGTGGCTTAATCGCTTCTGTCATCTCTATAAAAAACCGAGAATAAGTCGCTTATTCTCGGTTTTTTTGTTTTAAAAGCGCACAAGAGGGATAACTTTAACTGTCTTATCTGCAATGAAAAATCCTTAAACTGATCTTTTCTTAGCGAAACGCCTTAAAAATGATTTGAAATAATCTTTACGCTGCGCAAGCAGGAAAAAACAGATC
>DATBNI010000139.1:0-4576 GCA_036554425.1 Psychromonas sp. | reverse complement strand
ATAAAATCACAACACCCGCAAGCCGCTATTTTCCTGCAGCAGGTGCGCACCATTAAAACCACCCAAGAGATGTTAGCGGCGATCAATCAAGAACAGTTAAGGTTTAGATAAGTGTCTGATGGCATCACAAAATTCCTGATGCCATAAACAGATAATAATAACGCCATTCCAGACAGCGTTATTTTACATCTAATTTAACTGTTTTCTCCATTTTGCAGCTCTTCTAACTCTTCCCAGCGCATAAATGTTTTTTCAAGCAGATCTTCTGCCTGCTTAAGCTGTGTTAAAAAAGCATCCGCTTCGGTTTTATCTTTGGTAAAAAACTCAGGCGTATTGATAGTTGCCTGAAAACTTTCTACTTTTTCTTCCTGCTCTTCAAGTAAACGCGGTAAACCATCCAGTTCAAGTTGTACTTTATAGGATAATTTTTTCTTGGCGACCGCTTTTACAGGAGCCTTCTCTTTTTTAACTTGCGCTTTGACGTCGCTAACCACAGGTTGAGCGGGTGCTTCACTTTGCGTTTTATGGCGAACCGCATCACTATAACCACCGACGAATTGCTGTACGTTACCATTGCCGTCAAAGAACCAGGTATTAGTCACCGTATTGTCAACAAAACTACGGTCATGGCTGACCAATAATAAGGTTCCCTTATAATTGGCTAACAGCTCTTCTAATAACTCCAGCGTTTCAACATCAAGATCGTTGGTAGGTTCATCGAGAATCAATAAATTACTGGGTTTTAAAAATATTTTCGCCAGTAACAGACGGTTTTTTTCACCACCAGATAACGCTTTAACGGGCGTACGAGCACGCTCGGGATGGAACAAGAAGTCTTGTAAATAACCTAAAACATGGCGTCTAATACCATTCACTTCCACTTCCTGCTTACCTTCAGCCAAGTTATCCATCACCGATTTTTCAGGATCTAATTCACCCCTGTATTGGTCAAAGTAAGCAACATCAAGCTTTGTACCACACTTGATTTCGCCTGCATCTGGCTGTAATTGGTTCAGTAATAATTTTAACAGGGTACTCTTGCCGCAGCCATTTCGACCTACTAATGCAATTTTGTCTCCGCGCATAATGGCGCAGGAGAAATCACGTACGATACATAACTCATCATAACTGTAAGCAACATGCTCGGCTTCGAAAATAATTTTCCCGGAACGCGTGCCGGCATCGATATTGATTTTCGCTTTACCCAGCACATTTTGACGTTCTGCGCGTTCATTGCGTAATGATTTAAGCACGCGAACACGGCCTTCATTACGTGTACGACGGGCTTTGATACCCTGGCGGATCCACTTTTCTTCAATCGCCAATTTACGATCGAATTCAGAATTCTGCTCTTCTTCAACGCGTAATGCTTCTTCTTTAGCGATTAAATACTGATCGTAACCGCCCGGCCAGGAGCTTAAATTACCACGGTCAATATCAATAATACGTGTCGATAAACGGCGAATAAATTCCCTATCATGGCTGATAAAGATAATCGCACCCTGAAAACTGAGCAAAAATTCCTCTAACCATTCTATGGTACCGACGTCCAGGTGATTGGTAGGCTCATCAAGCAACAACAGGTCAGGATCATTCACTAATGCTTTGGCTAAAGCGACTTTGCGTAACCATCCTCCGGATAACTGATCCAGAGTTGCCTCGGGGTCGATTGCCAAACGATCTAATATTTGATTGATTTTACTGTCTAACTGCCAGGCATCCAGCTGATCGATTTGCTCCTGCAGTCTTTGCAGTTTATTTAACTGTTTTTCACTGCAGTCTTCTGCAATAACATGCAGTTGGTGATGATATGCTTTTAATATTTCACCCGCATTTTCCATACCTGAAGCCACAAAATCATAAGCACTCAAAGTACTGGCTGTGGGTGGATCCTGCTCTAAACGTGCCACTTTGACATCGGTATTGATCAATAAGGTGCCATCTTCAAGTTGAATACGACCGTCTAATACTTTTAATAAGGTTGATTTACCTGCGCCATTACGCCCGACCAAACAAACACGTTCATTAGGTTCAATAACCAGGTTGGATTTATTTAATAATGGATGATCACCAAAGGCGAGCTCCGCGTTGTGTAACGTTAATAATGCCACTAAAATACTCTTTTTAATTAAATATGAAGGTTAATAAAATCGTTTAACTGCCGCAAATCAAATGGCCAGTTAATAGTATTCCCGTTGCCACTTTGAATAACGGGAATACTGTCACCGTATAGACTCACTAACTGCGGGTCATCAATAATATCGACTTTTGAATATGAGACAGCTGTCTGCTGCAGTAATCTCTGTGCATCATCACATAAATGACAGCCGTCGGTAAAATATAATAAAAAATGCTGCTGCGCCATTAATTAGCATGCTTAGTCAAAATCCAGCACTGATGAATTTTGTTATTACGTTTAAAATCTTCCGGTATGGAGGATTGGCTGATATCTTTCACGTAAAAACCTAATGCTTTAATCGCATCAACGTCTAATTTAAAGCCGCGTTTATTATTTGAGAAAATAATTTCACCCTGATCATTTAAACGCTCACTGGCAGAGGTTAACAATGCAACATGATCCTCCTGCACGTCGAACACATCATTCATGCGTTTAGAATTTGAGAAGGTCGGCGGATCGATAAAAATAAGATCATACATTTCATGGGCGTGCTGCAGCCATTTGATACAGTCCTGCTGGATAAACCCGTGTTTACCTTGAATACCGTTTTCTGCAAAGTTATCTTCGCCCCAGGCCAGATAGGTCTTAGACATATCAACACTGGTCGTTGATTTAGCGCCACCCAGTGCGGCATGTACAGAAGCGGTTGCCGTATAACAAAATAGATTTAAAAAATCTTTGCCTTTGGCCATTTTGCCAATCAGTAAACGGGTCGGCCTGTGATCTAAAAACAGACCAGTATCCAGATAATCCTGCAAATTAACCAGCAGTTTGGCCTGCCCTTCATGCACGACTAATGACTGTTTTTTGGTATCCAGTTTTTCGTATTGCTGACGTCCTTTCTGACGTTCACGTACTTTTATAACCAGTTTGTCATCGGGCAGGTTTAATACGTAGCGTACCGTAGAAACCACATCTAGAAAGCGGCGACGCACTTTTTGTGTCTCAATCTCTTTAGGTGCACGGTATTCTTGAATAATGATATATTCGCCGTAACGGTCAATAGCGACGTTATATTCAGGTAAATCGGCATCATATAAACGGTAACATTCAATCCCTTCACGCTTCGCCCATTTTTCCAGTTGTTTGAGGTTTTTAGTTAAACGGTTGGCAAACTCTTCTGCATAAATAGCGGGTTTGATTTGTTGAACCTCTTTAAAAATCAGCTCAGACTCATTATCGATTGCGACTTCAACGGCACTTTCATTTTGGCCCATGGTCCAGGGATTGATAAACTCAGGATTCCCACTGTTTTTCTTTGCCTCAACCACAGGGATGACAGGCTCAACCTCGACGGCAGTACGTTTTGGCGAAATACGGTAATTCTTAAGCACACACTCAATAGGTCCATTAAAGAATTTAAAACTTTTACCCGCACGCATACCTAAACAACTTAGCAGTTCAGTATCCATGGCAAACATAGATAAATTCCAACCGGCAAAGGCATCTTTAAAATGATAACCAAGCTCAGTATAAAGGGTAATAGTATCACTGAAACTGCCTAAACGTTCACCGTAGGGAGGGTTGGTTATCAGCATCCCGGTTTCCAGCTCTGCCGGTGGCAGCACTTTTTTAGCATCGGTAACAGAAAATTCAATTAATTCAGCAACTCCTGCCCGTTGTGCATTTTTACGCGCAATTTCAATCATATCTTTACTTAAATCAGACCCGTAAAAACGTGTTTCACACTGATTGACGGCACGACGCCCATAAACTTGCGCCGATGTTTTAAGCGTTTGCCAGCATTCCTGATCGTGTTTTTTCCACTTTTCAAAACCGAAGGTTTGACGCAATGAGCCCGGTGCGATATTTAACGCCATCATAGCCGCTTCGATAACCAGAGTACCAGAGCCGCACATAGGATCTAAAAGCGCTTCACCCTGCCAGCCACTGCGTTTAATGATACCGGCCGCTAAGGTCTCACGCAGCGGCGCTTCACCTGCGATAGTACGGTAACCACGAAGGTGCAGCGGCGAACCCGAAAGGTCTAAATAAATTGTCGCCTTGTCTTTCCATAAACGGCCGTTAAAACGAATATCAGCATCGCGTTTTTCAACATTCGGGCGCTCATCAAAGTGCTTGCGGAAACGATCTACAATAGCATCTTTAATTTTCAATGCACCAAACTGGGTATTACGAATTTCATCATTGGTACCCGAAAAATCGATGGAAAAGGTCTTATCAACATCAAAATGCGTTTCCCAGGGAATATTGCTGCAGCCTAAATACAAGTCCATTGAATCCAACACTTTGAATTCGCTGAGCTTTAACAACACTCTTGACGCAAAACGAGACCATAAACAAACTTTATACCCTTGCTCCAAGGTGCCCTCGAATTTCACGCCACCATTCATCTGTTGCGGATTTTCAATACCCATCTCTTTTAGCTCAACTTCA
>DATBNI010000133.1:0-1930 GCA_036554425.1 Psychromonas sp. | reverse complement strand
GGCGCTTTGTGCGGCTCAGGGTGAGATGGGAGGCGCTGTGAAGGGCAGTGCTAACCCATTCTTTAAATCGTCCTACGCTGACCTTACAAGCGTGATTAAGGCGATTAAGGAGCCATGCTTTAAACACGGGCTTAGTTATGTCCAGCTACCGCATCGTGACGGCAATTCAATCGGTGTAGTGACACGGCTTATTCACATTAGTGGCCAGTGGCTAGAGAATGAGTTTACCCTGCCGATGGTTAAGGGCGATCCACAGGCAGCAGGTAGTGCTATAACGTACGCCAGACGTTACGCTTTACAGGCATTGTTTGGGATACCAGCGGTTGATGATGATGCTGAGTCTGCCGTGTTGCGTGGCTCACAACAACCCACAGTACCCGATGAGTATGATGAGCTAGTTGATAAGCTATCCGATTCAATCGAAGCCATTAAGACGGGCATCGAGATCAATGATCTAGTGATGGCAAAAGAAGCATGGGACGAGCTTACAGAGGAAGAAAAGATTGGAATCTGGAAAGCGCCCAGTAAGGGTGGTGTATTCACCACACAAGAACGGTCGGTAATGAAATCGACTGAATTTAGAACAGCAACAGGAGAGTAACATGGAATACGATAACACTAACATTTGAAATAATGCTTTTTTTGTGTTTTCATTATGTTTTCTTTTAGGGGTAAAGTTATGAACTTAAGAAAGCTAGGTGGATGCAAGCCAAAAACAGCAATTTATAGATTTAATCATTCATACATTAAAGATTTTCTTACTGGTTGCTGGGTTTGGCAGGGGAAATCAAGAAGTGGATCATGCAGAAAATATGGAAGAATAAAGGTTGATGGAAAAGTTGTTCCTGCACATAGATATTCATGGGAATTACATAATGACCAAAAAATACAAGATGGAATGATAGTGATGCACAAATGCGATAACCCTGAGTGCGTCAATCCTGACCATTTAATGATTGGTACTCATCAGCAAAATATGGATGACATGGTTAAAAAAGGAAGGCAATCAAAGTCAATGCACGAAAGAGCAAAAGGGGAGAGGAATGGAAACTCAAAGTTAAACGCAAGCCTAGCAAAAGCAATTTATGAAGATGACCGTTCACAAAGGAAAATAGCCAAAGAGTTTAATATTACTCAAGCAGCCGTTTCCTTAATTAAACAAAAGAAAACATGGAGAGAAATTCATGAGTGACTATTCAAATGAGAACAGAGGCGTACTTTTTAGAAACGACCGAAAGGAAAAGGAAACACACCCAGACTTCACTGGCTCGATGGACGTAGGCGGGGTAGATCATTACCTATCGGCTTGGGTTAAAGAGAGCAAGCAAGGTAAGAAGTTTTTTTCTCTGTCAGTTAAGGCCAAGGATGCGGTGGCTAAACCTGCTATTCAGCAAGCCAAGCAAGCGGTCGAGCAAGACTTTGAAGATGACATTCCATTTTAAGGGGTAATTAATGGATATAAACCACAAGATCAAGTGTGCCATGACTGACAAGTCTATGACTTCCGAGCGCCTCGCTGAGGTGCTTGATGTTAGTCGGCAGACGATTCACAGATACAGGACTGCTAAGGATTTGAAGTGGTCAACCGTAGTAAGGATATGTGACGGGTTAGGAATAACCGTTGAGGAGCTTTGCAGGTATTAAAAAAAACCCCCCTGGAGGGAGGGGGGTTGCACGGGGAGTGCGGAGGAAGTATCATTGATGTGCGACGTCAACGATGAATGCAGTTTACCACACCAGTTTTACAAACCGCAATCATCAGTCGCCTAGTCGAGCCTAGTTAAATAGTGCTGTCTCATGGTGCAGCCGCTCAATAAAGCCAGAATCAATCTACGACCTTTAGAGGACGGGAATAAACAGCGTTTAGTGGTGACAAGTAATGGGCAGGTTTTGGCAGCCTGATCGGAGATACCCACCGATGAAATGTTTG
>DATBNI010000082.1:0-2722 GCA_036554425.1 Psychromonas sp. | reverse complement strand
CTAATCGATTGGTTCTGCCCGTGCTTAACCAATCGATTTATTAAGGCTTAAATTAGCGTAAGTAAGATAGGACACTATGCGTAAGAAAAAAGTAACAATGAAGGATGTTGCAGCGGCAGTGGGGGTATCACAACCCACTGTATCTATCATTATTAATCATTCTGATAGCATTAAAATATCAGAGAAGACCAGAAACAAAGTGCTTAATAAAGCCAAGGAGTTAGGTTACGTATTAAAGACTAATAGGCATCAGGACATCACACATCCGCGCATTGCCTTTGTGGTGAATAATGTGAATATGCACGATCCCTTTATGCTGGCGATCAGCGCGGCAAAAACCAGAGCTTGGGAGCTCGGTTATCTGTTAGTGCTGTTTGACTTTGAAGAGGTTGAATCATTAAAACAAGCTATGTTAGCTGAAATAGTAGAAGGTCATTATAAAGGGCTTATCTATGCATCCAACTCACCAAAAACCGTTAGACATCTTGAGCAATTGCCCGACATGCCGATTGTTATGCTCAACTGTGCCCCGGAAATGCCCAGTACTATTCCCGTTGTCGCCTGCGCAGATTATTTAGGGGGTTACCGCGCGACTGAGCATTTAATAAAAAGAGGTTATCAATATATTGCGATGATCGAAGGAGAAAGCTGGTCTGAGGCATCCATTTTACGCCGTCAAGGTTATCAGCAGGCGCTTGCCAATGCGGATATTCCCGCTCAAGAAAGTTGGCTTGTTTATGGTAACTGGTCGGTTAGGCAGGCCTACCTGGAAACGCTTAAATTATTAGCGCAGAAGCGAGTTCCCGATGCCATTTTTTGCGCCAGTGATTTAATGGCGGTGGGGTGTTACCAGGCGATTGCTAAAAAAGGACTCAGTATCCCTAAGGATATCGCAGTGATGGGGTACGACAACCAGTTACTGGCAAGCGAGCTCACACCCAGTTTAAGCTCTATTGATTTGCCCTATGATGAGATGGCTAAAAAAGCGATTGAAATTCTCTGTGATGAGTCTGTCTGTGAAAATGTATCGCTGTTTAAAATAAAAGGTGAGCTGTACGCAAGAGATTCAACCTAGCAGAAAAAATTTAAGACTAAAACGGAAGGAAGAGAGTATGGAACTGATAAAACCGGTGATCAAGCAACGTGCTGATCCGCATATTTATTTACATCATGATGGTTACTATTATTTTACCGCATCAGTGCCGGAATATGACCGGATAGAGCTGCGCAGGGCAAAAAATATTAATGAACTGTCTGCTACCCAGGAGCTGGTTTGTGTCTGGCATCAGCCGGAAACGGGCGCCTTTAGCAGTCTAATCTGGGCACCGGAAGTACATTATATCAATCAACAGTGGTATATCTATTTTGCCGCAGCGCCTAACCGTGAGATCAAAGAGGGTGCCTTTCAGCATCGCATGTATGTGATTGGCAATGACAATGCGAATCCATTAATAGGCGAGTGGACATTTCACGGGCAGATTGAAACGGGTATTGATAGTTTTTGCTTAGATGCCACCGTCTTTACCCACCAAAACCAGTTATATTATCTCTGGGCGCAAAAACACCCAATATTACCGGGTAATTCCTGTTTATATATTGCCAAAATGAAAACCCCCACCAGCCTTGAGTCTGCCCCGGTTATGATCAGCAAGCCTGAATTGGAGTGGGAAACCCGCGGATTTTGGGTTAATGAAGGGCCCTCTGTTCTGCATCGCAACGGGCGCATCTTTGTCAGTTATTCGGCCAGTGCGACAGATGAAAATTATTGTATGGGGCTATTACATATTCGCCAAGATCAGGATTTATTGGATGCCAAGTGCTGGATCAAATCACCTCAGCCTATTTTTCAAACTTCTTGGCAGCATAAAATATTTGGCCCTGGCCATAACAGCTTCACAAAAACCAAGGATGGCCGCGACGATCTGCTGGTTTACCATGCGCGTAATTATACCGAGATTGAAGGTGACCCGCTTTGGGATCCTAACCGACATACCTATATACAAAGGTTTAATTGGAATGAGTCAGGCTTTCCTGTTTTTGGAGAACCGACTGCAAATTTATAGTAATAAGGGGGTGATGCGCTCCATTTAACGATAATATTAGCCATTATAGGATAATATGATGATCAATAATTCTACTCTGTATTTGATTGTCGTTATCCTGCGCGGGTAGTTCCTTATTTAATATCTGCCCGTCAGGGCAGCTCTCGCGATGGAAGTGTTTTTTGTGCCAGTCAGTGACGGTGGAAAATTTTCTGGAAGAAAAGGGCCTAACTTAATTTTACTGCTGACCTATATTGAAATGCAGCATTGTGAACACTTAAAGCACGGCTACAATAGCCGCGCTTTTTTTAGGCTTTATTTTATAGATGGTATTAAGGCCTGTGCTACGCTGTTATTTAGGTGTATCACTGGATTTTCAGAAAACAGATAACGATCATCATCATCAAAGGTGGTGGCGCGAAATAACATTTTTTTGGTATTTTCTAAATGCTGCCACATGGCCAGTTTAGCGGCTTTGGGGTCTTTTCTGATCAATGCTTTGAGAATTTTATCGTGATCATCACACCAGCTATCAATGTCTTCAGCATCAATATGCTCATGCAGTTTCAGCCAATAGGGATTTTTTTCTCTATGTACCCAAAGCTGCTCAACTAAGATTATCAGTACGGAATTTTGTGTGGCTTTGGCAACTTGAATGTGGAACTTTTTATCCCATTGAG
>DATBNI010000588.1:0-3935 GCA_036554425.1 Psychromonas sp. | reverse complement strand
GATATGTCGACATCCAAATTGCTTGTCCGTATGGCAACGGCTCTGGATGTGCCAAATAGGTTACTACCTATCCCTAGTTCATGGTTTTATCTGGCTGCTAAGTTAATTAATAAACCGGCGATAGCACAGCTGTTATGCGGCTCTCTGCAGGTTGATATATCCAAAACCAAAGAGCTGTTAAATTGGAAACCGCCCCACAGCACCGCTGAGAGTTTGGTAAAAACTGCGGCTGCTTTTCTTAATTCCACTGAGCAAGTAAAAAATAATATGAACTCTTTTCCTATCCGAACCCTCGATTTTCTGATGGCTTTTTTTGGCCTGCTGGTGACATTCCCAATATTGCTTATTGTTACTGTTATCGGTTATTTTGATACAGGTTCACCTGTTTTTATCCAACAGCGTGTTGGTAAGAATAAGAAACCCTTTAACTTAATTAAATTCCGTACTATGTCTGTTGATACCAAGTCGGTCGCCAGCCATTTGGCGAACACTGCATCTATTACTAAGCTGGGTTCTTTTTTACGCAAATCAAAAATTGATGAGCTGCCGCAGTTAATTAATGTGCTGAAAGGGGAGATGAGTTTTGTCGGGCCCCGTCCTAACCTGTTTAATCAGGACGAGCTGATTCTTGAGCGTGACAGTCGAGGTGTTTACGATGTGCTGCCCGGGATCACCGGTCTTGCACAGGTCAATACTATTGATATGTCAATGCCCAAATTGTTGGCCGAAACCGATCAGAAAATGATTCAAAGCATTACTCTTAAAAAGTATTTTCAATATATTATTATGACGGCAACGGGCAGTGGTGGAGGTGATAGGGTTAAATAGCTTTATGTTACTGAGTTCTCTCTTAACCACAGAGAGCACAGAGGCTTCGCACACCGAGAAAATCACATAAGTATTGAGACCTTTCAGTCTTTCCTCTGTGCCCTCTGTGGTGAATTTTATAAAAAATCACCTGAGTCATATACATAAGCATAAAGTAATAATCACCAATCGCCGAGCCTGAAGGCCCAGTTCCTAAAAATAACACTGCAATACCCATTTCCTAAAAATAGTGCTCAATTCCATCAATAAAAGCAATATTAAAGATCAAGCATGTAATACCATTCACATCCTCTGAGATTCATTTATACTGTGTTTCTTTGATTGAACCCGGCATGTCAGTGGTCAGGGTTAATCTTTACTTTTATCTGCTAGGACATTATGTTTATTATCAACAAAATCTTCTCAATATCCCGTGTGTATAAACGAATTATTAGCATTT
This sequence comes from Psychromonas sp., assembly GCA_036554425.1. GTDB lineage: Bacteria > Pseudomonadota > Gammaproteobacteria > Enterobacterales > Psychromonadaceae > Psychromonas. The sequence goes on along the minus strand of DATBNI010000588.1, from coordinate 2,668 downwards.
CTGTTGATGTGGTGTTTATTTGTTTGGCTTTTCTCGGGGCCTTCTATACACGCTTGGAATCAGTACCGTTTTTTATCAGTGGCAAATATTGGCAGGTACTCATACTGCTTGTGCTCAGCACTCTGTTTTTCTTTGTCCGGGTCGGTCTGTACCGTGCCATATTACGCTACTTAAGTGTTCATGCTTTACTGATCATCATTCTCAGCTGTGCGGTATCGGCTGTCTTTCTGGTTGTGTTGGGATACTTTTTTGAGGTGTTCCTGCCCAGAGCCATTCCCATTATCTATTTTGCTTATCTCGTTTTACTCAGTGGCGGCGCCAGGTTATTGATGCGGGTGCTTGCCTCACGGCAATATACCAAACAGAAAGAGCGGGTCATTATTTATGGTGCGGGCAATTCCGGGCGGCAGCTGGTCAATCTGCTGCGCTCTGGTAATGAGTTTCACCCCGTTGCTTTTATTGACGATGAACAGAAGCTTTTCAAAAACGTGGTTAACGGTTTAACCGTCTATAACAGTAAAAATTTAAAGGGTTTAATATCCCGCATGCACACCAATAAAGTCCTGCTAGCCATGCCCAGCGCCAAGCGTTCGCAGCGTAAGGCGATAATCAACACTTTGACCGAGTTGCGTGTTGAGGTGAAAACCGTGCCTGCCTTTGAAGAGATAATAAAGGGTTCGGCCTCTATTGATCAGCTCCGTGATGTCGCGATTGAGGATCTTTTAGGGCGCGATTGTGTGCTCGCCAGACCTGAACTCCTCAGTGCAAATATTAAAAATAAAGTGGTCATGGTGACCGGGGCGGGTGGGTCAATAGGATCCGAACTTTGCCGGCAGATTGTGCAGCAGGCACCTGAGACTTTGATATTGTTCGAGCTGTCCGAGTATGGCCTATACCAGATAGAGAAAGAATTATCGGAATTAGTGGCAGGGCAAAACTTGGCCGTGCAAATTATTCCTCTGTTAGGCTCGGTGCAGCGCCAGAACCGCTTAAAAACAGTGTTAGAAAGTTTTGCTGTGCAGACTCTTTATCATGCCGCCGCCTATAAGCATGTGCCTATGGTGGAATACAATGTGGTAGAAGGTGTGCGCAATAATGTTTTTGGCACTTATTACACCGCATTGGCTGCCATTGAAGCAAAAGTGGAGTCATTCGTTCTGATTTCGACCGACAAAGCGGTGCGTCCCACCAATGTAATGGGCACCACAAAACGCATGGCGGAGCTGACCCTGCAGTCGTTAGCGGCAGAAGAGCATAACACGCGTTTTTGCATGGTGCGTTTCGGCAATGTTTTGGGCTCTTCGGGTTCGGTTATTCCGCTGTTTAAACGGCAGATAGCCGCAGGTGAATACGTCACCGTTACCCACCCTGATATTATTCGTTATTTCATGACCATCCCGGAGGCTGCGCAGTTGGTCATTCAGGCCGGCGCTATGGGTCAAGGCGGGGATGTCTTTGTGCTGGATATGGGCGAGCCGGTGAAAATCGTTGAGCTTGCGAAAAACCTTATCCACCTGTCCGGTTTAGAGGTGAAATCGCCACAAAATCCCTTCGGTGATATTGAAATAAAATTCACCGGCCTGCGCCCGGGTGAGAAACTTTTTGAAGAGTTGCTGATTGGTGATAATGTCGAAAAAACAGCGCATCAGCGTATTATGACAGCGAATGAAAGTTTTTTGCCTTATTGTGAATATAAAGTAATTTTAGAGAAGCTTGATAAAGCCTGTCATGAGTTTGACCATGAAAGCATTCGGGAAATTTTATTGGCAACGCCCGCTGGTTTTAACCCGACGGATGGCATAGGTGATCTGGTTTGGAAGGCGAAAAAGCAACGGGGGTGAGTTAGTATGCATTTGGAACTGAGCCTCTGCTGCTGGCGGTGATTGTTTTGCCCGCCTGAAGGCGGGATTCCGGGGCGCTTTTGGGGCGGATTGCTATAATATTTACATGACTGAATTTACGGAAGACGCGTTACGCGTAAGGATTAGATAACACTATGTTTAACAAGATTTTAGTGGTTTGTGTGGGTAATATCTGTCGCTCACCTATTGGTGAGCTGTTGCTACAAAAACACCTGCCGCACATGGAGGTTAATTCAGCCGGCATTAGCGCAATGACGGGCAGCCCCGCAGATCCACACTCCATCTCAGTTGCAGCAGAAGAAGATATTGACCTGTCGCAGCATATTGCGCAGCAGCTTACGGCAGAGCTGATTGCCGAACATGATCTGATATTGGTCATGGAAAAAGGTCATATAAACGCGGTCACTCAGCTTGCGCCTGCGGCAAGGGGTAAAACCATGTTGTTCGGGCAATGGATTAACCAGCAGGAAATTCCCGATCCGTACCGTCAAGACCGGGAAGCATTTGAATTTGTCTACGCAATGATCTCGGAATCGGCGCTTAAATGGGCGGAAAAACTCAAGAAAGCTTGAATGAATTTCAACCACAGAGGACACTGAGAGAACTGAGGAAAGGGTTAATTAATACCTATTGTCTTTTTCTCTGTGTGCGAAGCCTCGGTGTTCTCTGTGGTGAATCAGTTAAAGATAAATTTTAACCACAGAGTACACCGAGTGCACAGAGGAAGGACTGAAAGATATAAATAATTAGGTCATTGTCTTTTTTCTCTGTGTGCGAAGCCTCTGTGCCCTCGGTGGTAAATAATA
>DATBNI010000062.1:0-1774 GCA_036554425.1 Psychromonas sp. | reverse complement strand
TCTCTTTATCCTTACCTGCATAAGGAATCTGACTTAAGATGTAGCGCATCGCTTCAATACGCGCCCGTTTTTTATCGTTCGACTTAACCACGGTCCAAGGAGCATGATGCGTATTACTGTAAAAAAACATATCTTCTTTTGCCTTGGTATACTCATCCCAACGGTCTAAAGAGGCCAAATCCATAGGACTCAATTTCCACTGTTTTAATGGATCATCTTTACGTGCATTAAATCGACGCAATTGCTCTTTACGACCCACTGAAAACCAGAACTTGATTAAGCGGACACCATCGACGGTGATCATGCGTTCAAACTCTGGTGCCTGATGCATAAACTGAGTATATTGAGGTGGCGTACAAAACCCCATAACACGCTCTACACCGGCACGGTTATACCAAGAGCGGTCAAATAGCACAATTTCACCGGCCGTCGGTAGGTTCTGTATATACCGCTGAAAATACCACTGACCTTTTTCCATTTCGCTCGGTTTATCTAAGGCCACAATACGTGCACCACGAGGATTAAGGTGTTCCATAATCCGTTTAATGGTGCCACCTTTGCCAGCGGCATCTCGACCTTCAAACACCATCACAATACGTTCATCGTTCTCTTTGACCCATTTCTGTAACTTTAAGAACTCGATTTGCAATAAACGTTTGGTGGCTTCGTATTCAGTGCGTTCCATCTTCACGTCATAGGGATAGCTACCTTCACTGGATTTTACTTTTTTCACACCAACTCCTTTATTAACGGTTATCTGTCTTTAAGATTATACGCCTGTTATCCTTGTTTATACTTAACTAAGCCACAAATTAAGAGTGAACTTTAAGCAGTAACTTAACCATTGTTTTTTAAAAATCACCTCAACCTTAAATGACTTTATTTTGCCACTCTACCCCTTATTTTTGACTACAATAATGACTTCATTCAACGATTGGGGAACAATCATGACCACAGCACTGATTGAACGTTTTCATAGCGTCCAAAACAGAATCAACCAGGCCTGCTTAAATGCCAATAGAGCGCCTGAATCCGTTCGTTTATTGGCCGTGAGTAAAACAAAACCTATTGAAGATATTTTGATTTTAGCAGAGCATGGCCAAACCTGTTTTGGGGAAAATTATCTACAAGAGTCCTTGCTAAAAATTGCACAATGCCCAGAATTAGAGTGGCATTTTATTGGCCCAATTCAATCCAATAAAACCAAACCGATTGCGGAGCACTTTGCTTGGGTGCATAGCGTTGATCGTTTGAAAACTGCACAACGCCTTAGCCGTCAGCGGCCAGAAAACTTACCCCCGCTGAATATTCTACTAGAAGTCAATATCAGCGAGGAACCCAGCAAAGCAGGATTTACCCCTTTGGAAGTCGTCGACATTGCTCAAAAAATAGCGGACTTACCCAATTTAACCTTAAGAGGCTTAATGGCTATACCGCAGAAAGCGGAGGATTTTGCTGCACAGCGGATGCCATTTGCGTTAATGCGTGAACTGTTACAGACGCTGCAACAACAAAACCCGAACGCGCCTTTAGATACTCTTTCAATGGGCATGTCAGCGGATTTAGAAGCCGCTATTATGGAGGGCGCTACCATAGTGCGCATTGGTACAGATATTTTTGGCGCTCGGAACAACCCATAAAACAGACTTAATAATTATTCTAAATCAAGTTATCAGCTATCACCGATATAAGTGGATTGTATATTTTTTAGCTAAGTGCTTAAATTATTAGCATAAGTAATTTTATTTAAAAAATCATTATTTAAAAAGCCCAC
>DATBNI010000061.1:0-4429 GCA_036554425.1 Psychromonas sp. | reverse complement strand
TTAAGTGTCCTTAAATGGGCGCAATTGGCACGGGAAGTACGCGGCAAATCCTTGAGTCTTGCGCAACTCGATTATGTGAAAGCGGCTATTGCGTCGGGTGCCAGTGATAAGCGTATTATTTTGCGTCATATCCTGCCGAATGTGCTCAGTCATGTGATTGTGGTCTCTACTATTATGATCCCGCAATTTATTTTGATAGAGAGTTTCCTGAGCTTTTTGGGCGTGGGCATTCAATCCCCCCTTATCAGTTTAGGAAGAATGCTCAATGCCGCTTCTGATTTTCAGGTGGTCGGTGCTTACCCCTGGTTATTGACGCCTGTGCTTTTCATTCTGCTGGCTGTTCTGGCTTTTAACGCAATTGGTGACGGTTTACGTGATGCCGTTGATCCTTATTCAAATAATTAAGAAAGTTTATGAAGAATCCAACACCTCTGCTGAATGCAAAAAATCATAGAGGCGTTGATTCTGACTCAAATTATTAAGGGCTTATTAAGGAATTTTATGAATAATACAACATCTCTGCTGGACGCAAAAAATATCAGGGTTGAATTTAAAACCGAAGGCGGATCAGTTAGCGCAGTAAAAAAAGTGTCTTTTAATCTGCAGCGCGGTGAAATGGTCGCTTTAGTGGGTGAAAGCGGATCCGGTAAATCAGTTACGGCCCGTACCCTGATGGGTCTATTGCCGCGCAGTGCCAAACTTGATGAATTAGCTGAGGTTTATTACCAGGGCGAAGATATGTCTAAATTTAGCGAAAAACAATGGCGTAATATCCGCGGTAATAAAATTGCCATGATATTTCAGGAGCCTATGTCTTCGTTAAATCCTGTCTATACCATAGCCAGCCAAATTATAGAGATGATACTGTCGCATCAAAAGGTCTCTAAAAAAGCGGCGCGTGCCCGGGCATTGGAACTATTGATTGAGGTGGCGCTGCCTGAGCCGGAAAGACGGCTGGATCAATATCCTCATCAATTATCCGGAGGACAAAGGCAGCGTGTGATGATCGCCATGGCGCTGGCCAATGAGCCGGATCTGTTGATTGCCGATGAACCCACTACGGCGCTGGATGTTACAGTGCAGGCGCAAATTTTACAGCTGCTACAAAACTTACAACAAAAACGCGGCATGAGTATTCTATTAATCACTCACGATCTGACCATAGTCGAGCGTTATGCCGACAGGGTTTACGTTATGCAGCAGGGCGTGGTGGTTGAAAGTAATAGCACAGAGGGAATTTTTAAGTCGGCACAACATCCCTATACGCAAAAGTTATTATCTTCTGAGCCGAAAGAAACGGCTGCGCCCTTATCGGGGGAGATAAAAGAAGTTCTCAGGGTTGATGATATCAGTGTCTCTTTTGGCGGGCGTCAAAAAAGCTGGTTTAAAGCGGCGGTCGAACCTTTTATGGCGGTTGATAAAGCGTCACTCTTTCTTAATCGTGGTGAAGCGCTCGGTATTGTCGGTGAAAGCGGCTCGGGAAAAACTACCCTGGGACATGCCCTCTTGGGGTTAATTGAGTGTACCGGACAGGTTAAATTTGACGGAGAGGTGATCAGTAACTTAAGCCGGAAATCGCTCAGACCATACCGCAGTCGCATGCAGATTGTTTTTCAAGATCCCTTCTCGTCACTCAATCCCCGTATGACTATAAGGCAAATTATTCAGGAGGGGATGGAGATTAACGGTATTGGTGAGACGCGCAGCGAGCGTGAAATATTAGCGGTACGCGCCTTAACAGATTCAGGCTTGGGGGCTTTTGCCATGAGTCGTTTTCCCCATGAATTTTCCGGTGGGCAGCGCCAGCGTATTGCGATTGCGCGGGCGATTGCTCTGCAGCCCGAGTTTTTATTACTGGATGAGCCGACTTCCGCACTGGACCTTACCGTTCAGAGCCAAATAATTGATTTACTTAAAAATTTACAGGTGATGTACGGTCTGTCTTATCTCTTTATCAGCCATGATCTGCGCGTGGTGCGGGCGCTCTGTCAGCGCGTATTGGTGGTTAAAGATGGCAAGGTGGTTGAGTCGGGTGATACCGCGCAAATTATGACCCAACCGAAAATGGCTTATACGCAGCAATTAATCCGCGCGGCATTTGACGTTGCCGTTTGATGAAGCGGCATTTTATAACATTTATAAATTTAAGAAGAGGAAAAAAATGAACAATTGGATACAACTTAACGGCGTTCACAGCAGCTTGGTATTGGGTAGCCCGGATGGCGGTGTACCGCAAATACTCTATTGGGGGGAACTGCTTGCGGCTAATACAGATTTAGACGGGCTGGAGCAACTTGCCAGCAAACCCGGGCCTTCCGGATTTTTAGATAAAATACCGCCCTTAAGTTTGCTGCCGGAGCTCGGCCGCGGTTTTCACGGTGAAGCGGGATTACTGGGGCACAGTGCGGGATCTCGATGGGGCGGACAATTTCAATGTATGGAAGTGACACGTCTTGATGATCAGCAGATCCGTTTTGACTGCTGCGATCAACTTGCCGGTTTAAGCGTACAATTTTTTATCTCCTTAGATGCCGATACCGATGTGATCAGGCTGCGCGCCAAAATAGTGAATCAAGCCAGCGAGCCCTTTAATCTGGACCATTTTGGATTATCCATTCCCCTGCCTGCTCAGGCTAATGAGTTGGTAAGTTTCCATGGGCGTTGGATCCAGGAGTTTTTAACCCAGCGTTTTAGCTGGCCGATGCATAAAGTGGTACGGGAAAATCATAGAGGTAAAACCTCCCATGACAGTTTTCCTGCTTTTATTGCCGGACAAGTCGGCTTTAAGGAAAATCAGGGCGATGTTTGGGGGCTGCATTTAGCCTACAGCGGTAACCATAAACTAGTGGCTGAAAAAATGTTAGATGGCGCGCGCCATGTGCAACTGGGCGAGTGGTTATATCCCGGTGAAATGATATTAGCCCAGGGAGAGTCTTATCAAACGCCGCAAATCTACGGCACCTGGTCAGGTCAAGGGCTGAATGGGCTATCGCAAAATTTTCATGGATTTCTTAGACAAAATATTCTCGCGCTGAATGTGCTTGAAAAGCCGAGACCTGTGCATCTTAATACTTGGGAAGCCTTCTATATGGATCACCAGCCTGAAAAGCTGCTGCAATTGGTGACGGCGGCTGCAGAGGTGGGTGTGGAGCGCTTTATTCTCGATGATGGTTGGTTTGGCAAACGTGATGATGACTATGCAGGGTTAGGGGATTGGTTTATTGATGAGTCTAAACATCCCGGTGGCCTGAGTTATCTGATTGATGCGGTGAAGGCGCAGGGGATGGAATTTGGTCTGTGGTTTGAGCCGGAAATGGTTAATCCGGATTCCGATCTGTTTCGCAATCATCCCGATTGGATTCTGCAGATTGAGGGGTATGAGCAACAACTGGGACGCCATCAGTATGTCTTAAATCTGAGTAATCCCGATGTGTTTGATTATCTGCTTGAACGTTTAGACTGGTTTCTTAGCCATTACGATATTGCTTATATTAAATGGGATATGAACCGCGATTTAGTGCAGCCGGGCAACAAGGGAATTGCCAGTGTGCATCAGCAAACCCAGGCATTTTACCGTCTGCTGGCAAAGCTGCGCAAAGATCATCCGCAGGTGGAAATTGAAACCTGCAGTTCGGGCGGCGGGCGTATCGATTTTGAAGTCTTGCGCCATACCCAGCGAATTTGGGTGTCGGACTGCATCGATGCGCGGGAGCGTCAGCGTATCCAATATGGCTACTCTCTGTTTTTACCGCCGGAAATAATGGGCTCGCATATCAGTGATAATCCAAGTCATACCACAGGGCGCAGCCATCAGCTGGGTTATCGCTTGATCACCGCTATGTTTGGCCACATGGGCTTAGAGATGAATGTTTCTAACTTTACTGAGGCTGAAAAACAGGAAGTGGCCAGCGCGGTGCAGCTTTATAAAAAACACCGTCAGCTATTACATACGGGTGATGGCTATCGATTGGACAGTGATGATAAAGCGCTACAGGGCTATGGTGTGGTGTCTGTTGATAAAGGCCAGGCGCTGTTTAGTGCCACCACCTTGTCGTTGCCTGAGCAGATGTTGTTGCCGCCGCTGCGCCTTGTTGGATTAAACCCGGATCGAGATTACCGCTTAAGTTTCTGGATCCCTAAAGGTGCATTAGGACCTCGTAATACCGAGACCCCGCTGGTTGAGGAAAATGGCGGAATTTTTAGCGGGCAGATATTGCAGCAAGTCGGCGTGCAGTTACCGGTTATGAATCCGGACAGTGCTATTTTATTAATATTGACAGCAGTAGAAGACTAACTGCAGGTTATTTAAATAACGCCAGACAGGTTCGTTTGCAAGTGCCTGTTTGGCTGATACCTGTAAGGTATTGATTTTTTTATATAACAGCTATTACATTATGCCATTATTAGGAAATAAATATGTTTAATATTA
>DATBNI010000629.1:0-3238 GCA_036554425.1 Psychromonas sp. | reverse complement strand
GCCGATGGCAATATTCAGGGTAACTATAAAGCGACGGGGATAGTGCCTAACGTTAATAACCAGCTGAAGTTAAAAGGAATCGATTTACCCAGTGCTGTTTATGGGGTTGACTATAATATAGCTAATTTTTAGGGGGCAGTATGAGAAATGAAATCTGGTTTTTAATCTTAACATTTGCCGCTGTTATTTTTTTATTTCAATCCTTATTTGTCTCCGTTTACAGTCCGCAAAAGACTAAAACGCGGTTATTAAGGAAGCATCTTAAAAAAATTTCAGCGGATGGCACTGTGCAGCAAGCCGATTTGGTGCTGAATAAAAAGTTAGAAAAACTGCCTGGCTTATTTCGAACATTGGAGGAGATCGAGTTCATCAAAAACTTAACCTATAAATTACAACTAGCGGGTTACAAAATGCTCGGCCACCAATATGCTTTGCTGGCTATATTGGTCTCTGCCCTGATAGCGCCGCTAGTTTGGCATTATATACATGACCTTTTGTTTGTCTTAGTCGGCATTTTTGTTGTTTTATTTTTATTTAATCTCCGGTTAACTCAATCAATGAATAACCGTCTTGAAAAAATTGAAGAACAGTTTCCGGAAGCCCTTGACGTTCTGAGGAGAGGGCTGCAGGCGGGATATGCTTTCTCCGAGGCATTAAAATTGGTTTATGAAGAAACCCAGGGGGAATTATCCAAAGAATTTTACATTTTATTCAGTCAAATAAATTTTGGAACAGATGTTAAAACATCCCTTTTAATTTTCGTGCAGCGTGTCCCTATCACGTCAGCAATGGCCTTTGCCAGTGCGGTCAGTATTCAAAAGGAAACCGGGGGTAATTTAGCGGAGAAAATTGAAGGCCTTTCAAAAATCATCCGCCAACGCTTTGCTTTTAAACGCCGGGTTAGAACACTGTCGGCAGAAGGGCGCCTTTCCGGCTGGGTATTGGTATTGACTCCTTTTGCGCTGTTTGCCGTATTGTATATAAGTTCCCCCGGATATGTCGCTACATTAACTAACACCCCGGAGGGGGTAGGTTTATTAAAATGGGGCGGTTTAGGGATGTTATTGGGCACTTTTTGGATAAGTAAATTGATAAAAATTGATCTATAAACAAAGAGAGACATTATGGAATATATTCTCAGTTTAATTAACAGTTATGTCAGCGATCCTCAATACGCAGAATTGTTACTTTACGGAGTAGCAGCTGCTGGTGGAATAACCTTTGCAGTGGCCTTAAGCTTATTGTTTTCAGGTATCTACTCACCGATTAAATTACAGTTACAGAAAATGGGCAAAGGTGAGCAGGTTTATTCAGGAAACAGTGCGGGTTTTAATAAATCATTAGAGCATTCGCTGACCAAGCTCCCTTTTATCCGGCGCCAATTCGCGGGGGATAATAAAACCAAACGTTTGTTGATTCATGCCGGGTTTCAATCCCAAAATGCCTTAAATGTATATAACGCGTTGAAATTGATTTTTGTGCTAATCTCAATAGGCATCGCTATTATTGTTAACAGACTGTTTCCTGATCTTTCCAGCATGCTCAGTATTTATATTTTTGCTATGATTCTTGGTTTTGCTTATCTGTTACCCGGATTTATTCTTACCTATCTTGCAAGTGCAAGAATACAAAATTTGCGCAGGTTTTTCCCCGATGCACTGGACTTGTTAGTTGTCTGCTGTGAATCGGGTTTAGGTTTGCTAGAAGCTTTTCAGCGGGTGGGCAATGAACTTGAATTTGCCCACCCGGAGCTTTCCAAAGAGCTGACTTTAGTCTGCAGCAAAGTACGGGCAGGCTATTCCATGCAGGATGCACTGCATGAATTTTCTGAGCGTACCGGCCTCGAAGATATTCGCGGATTAAACTCAGTGATAGTGCAAAGTTTAAAGCTGGGCACCGGGATAGCCGATACCCTGAGAGTTTATGCGGACGAATATAGAGATAAGAGGCTGCAGGAAGCGGAAGAAAAAGCCGCAAAACTTGGGGTTAAAATGATTTTTCCAATGATGTGCTGCATCTGGCCTTCATTTTTTATTGTTGCTGTTGGACCTGCGGTGCTTAAAGTGATGGCCGTCTGGGATAAAGCTTTTTAGGGATATTTATGAATAACAGGACAGCTAGATTAAGTTTTTATCTGCAAGCGGGCGTGCTATTTTTAACCCTGGGGATTTTTGGCTGCAGCACGTCGGGGCAAACCCAGGCTAATACTGCAGCAAAAAATAGCGAGGGATCCCAAACGCCGGAAGAGCTATCTAAATTGGCATTGGCTGCGGAGCAAAAAGGCGATCTTGATCAGGCGCTGTTTCATTATATTAAAGCGTTAGAAAAGGATCCTGCCGATACCGGCCTGTTAATTAGAATTGCTCATATTCATGAACTGCGCAATGATAAATCCATTGCCAGCCGTGCTTATTCTGAAGCGCTCAAAATTGATCCTACTTTGATCCTTGCCCACCAAAATCTGGGTGTTATTGAACTGCAAAATAGAAAATATAAGAAAGCTAAAATCCATTTGCAGCAAGCTCTTTTCTTAGATCAGCAGCGCCTTGGCAAATTAGGCGGCATAAAAAAAAGAGGCTACTATGCTCTGGATAGAGAATCTCTGACAAAATCCTATAATGTTTCCGGTGTGTTAGCCGATATGAACGGCAACTTTGCATTAGCCCGCATTTATTACAACTTAATCTTAAACATGGGTGAAAATCCCCCTAATGTTTTGTCAAATATTGGCTATTCCTATTATTTGACGGGAGAGTCGAGTCAGGCTGAAAATTATTATAAAAAAGCAATTAATCTGGATCCCAGATTTAAGCGAGCTTGGAGTAATTTAGGGTTGTTATATGTCAGAAAAAATCAATACAGCCGGGCTATTCAAACTTTGAAACAGGTAATGAGCGACTTTGAAGCCTATAATGATTTGGGATACTTTGTCATGCTCGATGGCCACTTAGACGAAGCTGAGTATTTTTTTCAGAAAGCCATCAATTTATCACCAAGCTATTATAAAAAAGCCAATTCAAATTTGGAGCTGGTGCGGTTAAAGAAGCGTGAATTATGGTTGGTGCAACAAGAAGCTCATGGTGTAAAAATACCCCAATCAGAGATGAGAATGGCAATATTAGAGTAACCAATAACTGCTGCTAAACTAAGCCCGCTTTTACATTTGTATATTAAAGATGAGATTCAGTGCTCGCGCGTCGGGCTAATCAGCCGAATCCGTAATCACAACTATTTTCAA
>DATBNI010000610.1:0-4105 GCA_036554425.1 Psychromonas sp. | reverse complement strand
TGCAAGCCAATCCGTTACGATAGCAAATGACCAATTACGCTTAAGCATCTCCCTGGTCGGTGGTGATATCATTACAGCGGATCTATTAAAACATGATGCTACGCTTGATTCTGATACTCCTTACCGTCTATTGGATAGCGGTAAGGGTTTTACCTATATCGCACAAAGTGGTTTGATTGGGCAGGGCCCGGATGCTAATAAAAATGGCCGTCCTTTATACAGTGCGGCTAATACAGAAGCTGTCTTAGCCGAAGGCCAGAATGAAGTATCAACAGCGCTGCATTTTATTGATGCTGATGGTAATGTTTTCACTAAAACCTTCACCCTTAAACGCGGTGAATATGTGACTAATGTTGCTTACAAAATTGAAAACAAAACAGACAGCCCAATCAATGTTCAGCTCTATGCTCAATTAAGAGAATCAATATCCGAAAGCTCCGGCAGTATGGTGATGCCAGTTTATCGCGGTGGCGCTTTCTCAGCGGCGGATACCCGTTACGAAAAATACAGCTTTGATGATATGAAAGAGGGACCATTGAACAGAACAACCCAAGGTGGTTGGGTGGCAATGTTACAACATTACTTTGTATCAGCTTGGATCCCGTCTCCTACTGATGAAAATGTACTGTACAGCAACATTATTCAAAATAAAGATGCCGCTATAGGTTTTAAAGCACCACCGAAAACCGTTGCAGCGCAAAGTGTTGCCGAGCTTGAAACGAATTTGTGGGTCGGCCCTAAAATACAGGAGAAGATGGCAGTTGTGGCGAATCACCTTGACTTAACCGTTGATTACGGATGGTTATGGTTTATTGCTCAACCGCTGTTCAAACTGCTGTTATTCTTCCAGGGCATTGTCGGCAACTGGGGTGTTGCAATTATCCTGATCACCTTTACCGTAAAAGGTGCACTTTACCCGCTTACTAAAGCGCAATACACCTCTATGGCTAAAATGCGCCTGCTGCAGCCTAAGATTCAAGAATTACGTGAACGTTTCGGAGAAGACCGTCAGAAAGTATCCAAGGCAATGATGGAACTGTATAAGAAAGAGAAAGTAAACCCGCTTGGTGGTTGTTTCCCTATCCTATTACAAATGCCTATTTTCATTGCTCTGTACTGGTCGTTGATGGAATCGGTTGAATTGCGTCATGCACCCTTTATGTTGTGGATTCAGGATCTGTCGGTACAAGATCCTTATTACATCATGCCAATCCTAATGGGTGTGAGCATGTTCTTTATCCAGAAAATGTCTCCAACAACAGTACAAGATCCGATGCAGCAGAAAGTAATGCAGTTTATGCCGGTTATTTTCACTTTCTTCTTCCTATGGTTCCCTGCGGGTCTGGTACTTTACTGGTTAATGAGTAATGTTGTCACCCTGATCCAGCAAACGCTGATTTATCGCAGCTTTGAAAAGAAAGGGTTGCATCAAAAAGAAAAAGAAACTGTGGTTCTGAGTAAAAAATAATTTATTTTCCCGGTAACTATTGATAAAAAGGCGACTATAATAAGTCGCCTTTTTTTATATAATAATTTAAATTTCGAGGTCAAATCATGATCAAAGCTACTGATACAATTGTTGCTCAAGCAACCGCACCCGGTCGTGGTGGTGTTGGTATTATTCGCGTTTCAGGGCCCGATGTAGAGGCGGTAGCAAAAGTTATTTTAGGCAAACTACCTAAACTGCGTTTTGCCGAATATTTACCCTTTAGCGATCAACATAACGAAGTGTTAGATCAGGGTATTGCATTGTTTTTTAAAGCGCCTAATTCATTTACGGGTGAAGATGTATTGGAACTCCAGGGACATGGTGGTCCGGTTGTGATGGACATGCTTATTAAGGCGATTTTAAGCATGAAAAACCTGCGCAGCGCCAATCCCGGGGAGTTTTCAGAACGTGCCTTTATGAATGACAAACTCGATTTGGCACAAGCTGAAGCGATTGCTGATTTAATTGAAGCAACCTCGGAGCAAGCTGCTAAAAGTGCTCTGCACTCTTTACAGGGGGCATTTTCAGAGAAAATAGATAAGCTTGTTGAAAGTCTGATTTATTTACGCATTTATGTTGAAGCCTCTATTGATTTCCCTGAAGAGGAGGTGGATTTTTTAAGTGACGGTAAAATTGCTAAAGATTTATACCAAATAATAGACAACCTGGCTGCGGTAAAGGAACAGGCTAAGCAGGGTGCGATTTTACGTGATGGTATGAAGGTTGTTATTGCCGGACGGCCAAATGCCGGAAAATCCAGTTTATTAAACAGCCTGGTGGGTAAGGAAAGTGCAATAGTGACCGACATTGCCGGTACCACCCGAGATGTGATGCGCGAGCATATTCACATCGATGGTATGCCATTACACATCATTGATACCGCGGGTCTGCGTGAAGGTGCCGATGAAATTGAAAAAATAGGTATTGAGCGCGCCTGGCAGGAGATAAAAACAGCGGATCGTATCCTGTTTATGCTCGATGCCACCACCACCAGCGAAGAAGATCCCCGTCAAATTTGGCCGGATTTTATTGATAAACTGCCCAAATCAGTTGGTTTAACCGTCGTGCGTAATAAAGCCGATCTGACCGGCGAGCCGTTAACTGTGACTGAAAACCTGCAGCACCCCGTTTATCGTATTTCAGCTAAAACAGGCCAGGGAGTGGACTTATTAAAAGAGCATCTTAAAGAAATCATGGGTTATCAGGGCCATACCACCAGTGGATTTATGGCAAGACGCCGCCATTTAGAAGCTATTGATAACGCCCAGGGTCATCTGCTCGAGGGTAAAATCCAACTTGAAGAATATCGAGCGGGTGAATTATTAGCCGAAGAGTTAAGATTAACTCAACAATACCTGAGTGAAATTACCGGTGAATTTACCTCTGATGATCTGCTCGGACGAATTTTCTCAAGCTTCTGTATTGGCAAATAGATAATAATCTTACCCTGTAACTAAAAAAACCGCTACTCAGCGGTTTTTTTATACTCCCTGCACAAAAAGAAATGATGAGTATTAAGCTTTACACTAAAAATTCCCCCTTTAAAATTTTTGACCTTAACTTTTCCTTGTAATAATGGTGTCACAATAAAACGTTAATCTTCCTTCCGCAAACAGCCAAAGAGCTGAAAAATAAAAATAAAATCTTTAACTAACTATACATGGAAGAATTATGAAAAAGACATTATTAGCAACATTAATCATAAGCAGTTTCGTTTCAAGCGCGGTGAGTGCAGCAACAGTTTACGACAAGAATGAGACTAAATTATCAGTGGGTGGCCGAGCTGAAGTGCGTGCTCTATTTTCCGATGCAGTTGATGGTTCAGCCTTGGATAAAAGCCGCGCGCGGATAAACTTTGCAGGCGAAACAATAATTTCTGAAGGCCTAACGGGTTTTGCTTTTATGGAATATGAAATTAAACCTGGTGAGGTAGCAACGAACCGTTACCTATTTGCGGGTATTGGCACACAAGCCGGTGATTTCTCTTACGGTCGTCAGGACACATCAAGCGTACAAATATCCGATATGACCGATATTGCATCGTATCATTCAGGTCAGCAGCAATATATTGATGCTGCATCGGATAAACAAAGTAATAACTTTGTATTCGCAAACAATTCCATCAAGGGTTTATCACTAAAAGCCAACTATATAGCCAACGGTGATGAAGATAAAACTGATGCTAAGCCTGAAGACTCTTTTGGCCTATCAGCTTTGTACTCAATGGACTTTGGTTTAGATTTAGGTGCTTCGTATTCAGACCAGGATCAAGAAAATCAAGTGGCTTTAGGAGCAGGATACACCTTCGATAACTTATATTTAGCTGCAACCTATGCAATGGGCTCAGTGGCTGAGAATGATGATTTCACTTCATTAGAAGTTGCTGCTCACTATAAATTCACCAAAGAGTTCCGTATGATCGCAATGTACGGTGTGGCGGAAGAAGATCTCGCCGGTGATACAGAAGACTACCTAGCACTAGAAGGACAATACCGCTTTAACGACAACCTGCGCAGTTACGCGTCATATAAAGTAAATAACTTAAATGATGGTGAAGATGAGCTGGTAGCAGGCCTGCGTTACAATTTCTAGCTAGTTGTTAGATGCGGGCTTTAT
>DATBNI010000573.1:0-4928 GCA_036554425.1 Psychromonas sp. | reverse complement strand
AAATTTTGACGGGAGAATATTAACGCCGTTGGCGCATCTTTACGTTCAATGGCAAGTTTCCAGGCAACAGCTGATTCTACCTGGTCACAGGGACGCCAGGTGCTCATGTTGGGGGTTAATCGTAATGAGGCAATCTGCTCAACGGGCTGGTGGGTCGGACCGTCTTCACCCAGGCCAATGGAGTCATGGGTATAAACCTGGATATTCTGAATTTTCATCAATGCCGCCATGCGCATGGCATTACGCGCATATTCCATAAACATCAGAAATGTTGCACCGTAGGGCACAAAACCACCGTGTAATGCAATACCGTTGATAATGGCTGTCATGGCAAATTCACGCACACCGTAATGAATATAATTTCCGCTGAAATCACCCGCCTGAATTGCTTTAGAGCCAGACCAGATAGTGAGGTTGGAAGGGGCAAGATCCGCCGATCCACCCATAAATTCTGGGATTAATTTACCAAAGGCTTCCAGCGCATTTTGTGATGCTTTACGCGATGCTATATTGGCCGGATTCGCCTGTAAATCCGCAATAATTTGATTGGTTTCAGCTTCCCAGTTTGCCGGTAGATCGCCGGCTGTGCGGCGTTTAAATTCAGCCGCCAGCTCCGGGTGAGCTAGTGCATAGGCATTGAATTTTTTATCCCAAGCCTGCTCTTTAGTGGTGCCTGCTTCTTTACCGTCCCATTGATTTTTAATATCCGTTGGAATCTCAAAAGGGGGGTGATCCCAACCCAGAAATTCACGGGCCGCTTTTATTTCATCCGCGCCCAGAGGAGCACCATGACAATCGTGAGTGCCGCCTTTGTGCGGAGCACCAAAACCAATAATTGTTTTTGTACAAATTAACGTTGGTTTATTCGGCTCAGCCTTGGCAGATTCAATGGCTGCATTAATCGCATCACTATTGTGACCGTCGACGCCAGGAATGACATGCCAGCCGTAAGCTGCAAAACGTGCAGGTGTATCGTCGGTGAACCACCCCTCAACATTACCATCGATTGAGATGCCGTTGTCATCCCAAAAAACCATTAATTTACCCAGCCCTAAGGTACCCGCAAGTGAACAAGCTTCATGGGAAATTCCCTCCATCATGCAGCCGTCACCCATAAAAGAGTAGGTGAAATGATCAACAATCTCATGACCATCACGGTTAAACTGATCCGCCATGGCTTTTTCGGCAATCGCCATACCGACCGCATTGGCAACACCCTGGCCGAGTGGACCCGTGGTGGTTTCAATGCCCGGTGCATAACCATATTCAGGGTGACCCGGTGTTTTGGAATGCAGTTGACGGAAGTTTTTTAAATCATCAATTGATAGATCATAACCCGTCAGGTGCAGCAGCGAATAAAGTAGCATTGAACCATGGCCATTTGACAGGACAAAACGGTCCCTGTCTGCCCAGTTTGGGTTGTTGGGATTATGTTTTAGATGATCTCTCCATAATACTTCCGCGATATCTGCCATTCCCATTGGCGCACCGGGGTGACCTGAATTGGCTTTTTGTACTGCATCCATACTCAACGCACGGATCGCGTTGGCTAACATTTTTCGTTGCATATTGGCACCTGTTAAAATTTAATTTAAAGCAAAAAAAAGCGACTTATTAGTCGCTTTGTGATTGAAATTGTTAAAGTAGATCTGCAATCATGGTTTCAAGTTTGCCCTGATCAACGGCAAAATTCCGGATACCGTCTGCTAATTTTTCAACGGCCATAGGATCTTGATTGTGCTGCCACAGAAAATCAGCATGGCTCATTTTTTCCGGACATGCTTTAAGTGATACCTTTGCGCTTAATTTTTCAACGACTTCACCGCTGCTGTCTTTTAGTTCCTGCAATAATTGCGGGCTGATTGTAAGGCGATCACAACCTGCTAATTCCAGAATTTCATCTACATTTCGGAAGCTTGCTCCCATCACAACCGTCTTATAACCATGCTCTTTGTAGTAATTGTAAATATTAGTAACAGAGATAACACCGGGATCTGCTGCGCCTGTAAAACCATGGCCTTCTTTTGCTTTATACCAATCCATAATACGGCCCACAAAGGGAGAGATAAGGAAAACACCAGCTTCTGCACAGGCGCGCGCCTGAGCGAAGGAGAATAAAAGTGTCAGGTTACAGTTAATCCCTTCTTTTTCGAGGATCTCACCGGCACGAATGCCTTCCCAGGTGGAAGCGAGTTTGATTAAAATACGGTCATTTTTTATGCCGGCATCGTTATACATTTTAATTAACTGACGGGCTTTGATAACACTTTTTTCAGTATCATAGGATAAACGCGCGTCAACTTCTGTCGAGATACGTCCCGGCACTATTTTAAGAATTTCTTTGCCAATATTAACCGCCAGCATGTCACAGGTATCAACAATCTGTTGCGCTTTGTCTGCACTTCTGGATTTTGCGTAGGCAATAGCTGAATCGATAAGGTATTTATAATCTGCCAGTTGTGCCGCTTTTAAAATTAAAGACGGGTTGGTTGTCGCATCTTCCGGCTGGTATTTAGCGATTTCTTCAACATCACCTGTATCAGCGACTACTGTTGTTAATTTACGAAGTTGTTCTAATTTATTGCTCATTTTTATTCTGCCTTAATATTGTGCTTGAACTGCATTCAATAGGATTTATTTTAATAATAGCGATTTATTAATATGCAGCCCTATGCGGAAGGTTGAGCATATGAATCGCTGTGGAACATTTGTTTTACAGATATTCATTTTTTTAGCTAAAAATGTCAATACAAAAAGCTAGTAATGTGATCTTTATCACTTTTTTGGTAGGTTATTATTTATGCAAAGCAAAAGAGAATATTTGATTAGGTAAGTAACATAGCCATTCATTATATGCGCTTAAAGCCGCAATTATAAATATCAAAGCAGAGCCATGTTGCTTCTAAGCTTAATCTTCCATATTCAATAAGGTCATTGCACAGCTTACGCTGGTGGCTAAGATATCTATACTACCAGTACGCAGCGCACCTGCCAGGGCTAAGGCTTTTCGTTCTTCGCTGGCAATGGCAATGACATTTGGAATTCGGCGTAAATCTTCGGTGCCCAAACCAATCACTCGGTCTCTTAATCTGGTATTCGCACTTTGACCATTACGTTTAAAGAAATCAAAACCACCAATATCACCAATGATTCCTTCATTGATACGCGCCTCTGCAAATTCTTGCGGTGTAAACCATCCTAACTTAACCATATGGCTATTTTCATTCATATCACCTACGCCCACCAGAGCATAATCTGCATTTTTTGCTTGTGTTAATGTTTCAGAAACCGTGTTGTGAGCAAGAAAAGCTGCACGCGTCTGTGGGTTATCAACATAACCAGGTGCATACAATGTTTCACTGGTACCGCCAAATTTTTTAGCAAGTTGACGGCATATATGGTCAGCATTAATACTGTCCCCGCTGCGGTGCGTGCCGCCAATAGCACAAACAAATCTTGCCTTGCGTTGCGTTACTAAGCCAACATGATCGGCAATGGCGGCGACATTTTGCCCCTGGCCAACCGCGACAGTACTATTGTCCTGCAGATTGTTAGCGAGGAAAGTAGAGACAAGCACCGCCACCTGTTTGCGCTGCTCTTGATTATTGGTTTGATCCAGTGCAATAAGGACACGTTTGAGATTAAATTTATTGATTAAGCGCTGCTCAAGTTGGGCACTATAGATGGGATGGTAACGTACATTAATCTCAACAATACCCTCTTCTCGTGCTCTTTTAAGAAGTCGTCCAATTTTAATTCTGGAGATAGAAAACTTTTTTGATATCTCCTCTTGAGTCGCACCTTCCTGATAATAGAGGATCGCAATCTCGGTTAACATTTCACGATCGTCAATATTGGCTGCTGGGGATGTGGTTTTTACTTGAGACATCTCTATTACTCGTTAGTTAATTAAATTGATCAAGTTTATTTCAAATGGTCATTGGTTGTTCATATGTTCCCATGATTTTAGGGGGGAGGCAATAGACTAAGGTGATAAATACGGGCTTAATCACCTTAATCTGTTGTCTGTTCCTCTTTGAAAGATCGGATTTCGGAGAGTTTGGTTAGTTTAACAATTGCGCTTTATTTTTGATCAAGAAGCAGCTCAGTAATACTTTTGTGTTTTTTGCGCAAAACTTCACACAATGACCCTTCATTAAATGCTTATTTGCTGAACAAGGCTTGCTATATAGCGCAATTCAAGCAGAAGAAAAAGAGACCAGCTAGTCATCATTTAGTCACAATAGGAAATGGCGAGGCGCAGAAGGTTTTGTTGAAATGGCAAATGAGGTTGCTTTTCTACTGTAATAAGCGTGCTTTTATTAACCTGGTTAAAGGTAAATTCATCAACAGACTTTGGGGAATAGTCTAATAAAGTGAATACTCCAGTATTAGTTGCCTTACACGGGATCCTGTTGTTAGTATTGAATATCCGCAATCACGGCAGCAGTCTATCTATACAAGTTAAAGATATAACTTTGCCGTTCAAAGGATTTTGCATCTCCTAGCGTAACTTAATAAATTGCTCGTTGATAAATGAAAAACGAAGCTGTCTGGCTCTATTTCTTATACTCGTCGCTGGCTTTAAACTTGTACTCTTTTCTTCAAAATTTTTTTTATAACATAAAACCAAGGTGTGAGGAATGAACGACTTATTGGCTTTACCTTTTGCTCAATGGCTGGGGTTTTTGAGTTTTGTTTTAGGTATCGCTGCCTTTAATCAAAAAAATGACCGACATTTAAAAATACTAATGTTGATTTTTAATCTTAATCACATGCTGCATTTTTTTCTGTTGGGGTCAATTATCTCTTCATTAAGCACTTTGTTATCAGCCTGCAGGACGGCGACTGCTATTCATACCTCTTCCAAATATGCTGCATTGTTATTTGTCTCACTTAGCCTGCTTGTTGGATTTTATCTGTTTGAT
>DATBNI010000580.1:0-2850 GCA_036554425.1 Psychromonas sp. | reverse complement strand
TATGAACCGTCGATTTCGATATGTCTAGTTGTGTCTTTTAGTATAGCTCCCCCTAGCAGGGAAGACGCTTCAACGGCTATATCCTTTTGCTCAAAGGAATTGAGGCATAATGCGTTAAGCTTCAATTTTAAAAATTTTTTTTCAGGTTGCTGGAGTCTGGTCAGCCCTTCTTCAATCCAGTTCGCCAGATACTGTTTATCCAATGTTTTTTGTGCCAGCAGTTGTTGACATCGAACCTGTGTCTGATTAATACAGTTATGCTCGCAGGCCCAGATTGATTCTTGCTGCAGCATACCAGCGTCCCGCAAAGATCTGGATTTGAGTTGCGCCAAACGCCGGAGATTGTGCTGTTTTAGTTTGTTAGCAGCAATCTCAAATTGCTTTTTGCTCTCTTTTTCAAGAGAATTCATTTGCGACTGACATTCCTGCTCAATTAGTGCCAGACGAGCGCTAAGCTTCCGATTGAGCTGGCTCAGTAATATTTCCAATTTTTCGTGCCTCACAGGTGTAGTTCTGCTTGTCCGATGGCCTTTGCCAGAAGTCTTGCTAGTTTATTTGTTTCCTTAAGCGGGTTGGCGGTATCCGGCAGCCGCACATAAAGTTGAGTCTCTTCAAGCATAATGGCTAAAGAGTCTTCAATACCTTCTTCTTTGCCCAATAGTAAGCCTACCACCTGATGACTGTCATGATTATTGTTGTCCATCTGTTGAATACCCAGTAAGTGAAACAGCAGTTGCTCCTGAGCGCTACCTTTAATTTTTAGCTTCATATCAAATCTCCGCGATGATCACGAAAGAGACAATTAAGCCATAGATGGCAATGCCCTCAGAAAGTCCCAAAATAATCAGAACTTTCCCCAGCAGCTCCGGCTTTTCAGAAACGGCGGCGACCGCTGCCGCCCCCACCTGACTAACCGCGATACCCGCACCTATGCTTGACATACCGGTTGCTAAGGCAGCAGCCATGTAGTATCCCCATCCGGGAAGAGCACTCATGCCGCCCGCTTCATGTTCAACAGCAGCAGCTTCAGGCAAGAAGAAATAGAGGAGCGTTGACATAGCGATAAAAGAAACCGCTGTGATACAGATACCCCAGATCCATTGCTTTATTTTGGATGTATTCATTAAATTGATCCCCTTAGCTCAGATTTCTCTGTCACCGAATTGGTGATTGTCGATAAACTATTAAACGGAGTAAAAGGGACACCTCCCCCTCTTACGAATTTAGTAAACAATTCAAAGAAGTGCAAACGGATGACTTGAATGCTCACTAAAAGCCCTTCAATCAGTATGATAAAAAGATTTCCGACAACCAAGATCAATCCCACCAACCAAGGGTTTCCCGATGCCATATCAACAAAAATCATGACAGTGGCCGACAGTGCAATATGGGCAAACGTAAAGGCAGCAACACGGATAAAGGAAAATGTTTGCATGATAAATTTCATCACAAAATCATAGCTTTCTAATAGCGATGCAAACAAGCGTAAACCCATACTTTCTCCCTCCATTGCTTTATAGTAATGAAAAAACATTGCCAGCAAGCCGCTACTTGCTAACATCAGTCCGGCATTACTAAGACTGTTTGATTGCCCTTGCAGCCCGACTACAAAAAGGATCAGTGAAAGGTAGAATAACAATCCAATGGGTCCATAATTGTCCCATAGAATGGCCGACAATCGTTGTGCGCGCCAGGCATTGAATAATCCGATGAACATACTTAGACAGATAAGCAGCACGCCAAGCAACACGCTGGACAAGAGATACAACAAGACATTTTCCATCGGGTGAAATCCTAGTGCCGGGATCAATTTTTCAGAGGAAAATACGCTGCCAAATAGCAGGCCAAAAAAAGCAGCAGACAAGCCGACAGGCATGAGTAGACAGCCCGCTTTTGTGGCTGTTGTTTTATTAATAAAAGAAAGTTCAGTTCTAATTAGAACAATTCCCAGTAAAAAAAGAAGCAGGCCCTGTCCCAAATCAGCGAACATCATGCCAAACATTAAAGTAAAGCTAGCAGCAAGGAATGGGGTTGGATCCAGTTCACGATATCCTGTTGTATCATAGATCCCCATCAGAGTAGCAAAACCCTGTAACGCTCGGTTTCGGCTAAACAAACTGGGCACCCGATGGAGGGGAAGGCCGCTTTGTTCGGCCGCAGTCAATTGATAAACTTCATCTGCCAGTAAGTTGGAAAAGTGTTGTTCTTCGGCGGCTGGAATCCACCCGTCGATGATACTGTATGAACCAACACAGCCAATAGAATGGGCTGTATTGAATAGAAGTGTGCATTGATCTTCTGTCAGCTTTAATTTGGGCAACTCAGTGACCACTGCCTTTTGTGTGCCGGCATCGCTCAATGACGGGTCACCCACCCAAAGTGAAAACTGACTTCCATGCAGCACAACCCCAGTTGCCAATGACAAGTGGCTGGCGGGATAGAGAATTTGGTAGCTCAATAAGGTATTGCCAGGTAGTTTCTGGAGTAATTGTTGGGCTGATTGGTGTCGCTGAAAGTATTTTCTTGCCGATAATTGGTTTTTTAAGGGCTCATAATTATGATCTTTCCCCAAGTTAAAATAATCCGTCAGATGGAAAGCTTTTGTTTCTGACAGCCGCTCTAATCCACCTGCCAAACGCTTACTGGGAATAAACCAAACCAGCCTTAACATTGCCTGAGGAAATATCATTTATATCCACCCTCAATAATTGTGGTAGTTAGGTATGGATCTCTTTATCACTCTAAGTATATTTTACTTTATACAAAAGGTCGGATTTATCTACTAGCGAGTTACATGGCAACTTAATTTTCTTAGAAAGGCTTTAAGTTTCGGCGGTTCGCTAACCTTAC
>DATBNI010000578.1:0-4127 GCA_036554425.1 Psychromonas sp. | reverse complement strand
TCATAATGAGCTATATCTTTTCTGCGTTCAACCACTCGTAACCCTGCAAGACCATAGGCTTTTGAGAAGGTCCTGGAAACAATTAAATTGGGGAAATCGCTAATCCATGAAATAGCATTACCGCGCCTGTCCTGTGCTGCGTATTCAAAATAGGCCTCATCCAATACCACTAATACATGTGCAGGTACTTTAGTCAGAAAGGAGCGAATTTGATCCGCTTCTAAAAAGGTGCCCGTGGGATTGTTAGGGTTAGCAATAAAAATAAGTTTTGTTTTGTCATTAACAGCAGCTGCCATTGCCTCTAAATCATGACCGTAATCCTTTGCCGGCACAACCACCGCTTTTGCGCCAATGGCTTGTGTCACTATGGGATAAACGACAAAAGCATACTGCGCAAATATCACTTCATTTTCAGTACTGACAAATGCCCGTGCAACCAATTCAAGTAAATCATTAGAGCCGTTGCCCAGCGTGACTTGATTTAACGCGATATTATATTTATAGCTAAGTGCCTGCTTAAGGTTAAAACCGTTTGCATCAGGATAACGGGTTAACTCGGCAAGCTCACTTTGCAGTGCAGATTTGACTTTCTCACTGAGACCTAAGGGGTTTTCATTGGAAGCAAGTTTAACAATATTGCTAAGACCTAATTCACGCTCTAATTCAGACGTTGGTTTACCGGCTTGGTAGGGGTGCAGTTTTTGCACGCCCGCATTAGCAAGCTTTAAAAAATCACAGCTCATCTTTTATCCTTACTCTCTGGTAGCAATTTGTATTAATCTATTATCCCCAATCCACTTGAGGGTGGTTTGGGGATCTTTTTTCTTGTGGATTACTAATCAATTTTAGGCGTAGTTAGCTTCAAATTTTGCCATAAAATCAACCAAAGCCTGGACACCTTCAATCGGCATCGCATTGTAGATACTGGCACGCATTCCGCCGACTATTCTATGACCTTTGAGGGTCAGTAGGTTGGCTTGTTTAGACTCTTCTAAGAAAAGCTCATTTAAGCTTTCATCCACAAGTTGAAAAGGGATATTCATACGGCTACGCACTGATTTATCAATGCTATTGCGATACAAATTAGAGCTGTCGATAAAATTATAAAGTAATTCAGCTTTTGCAATATTTTTCTTTTCTATTTCGATTAAACCACCCTGCTCTTTTAACCACTTGAACACTAAACCGGCCAGGTACCAGGAATAAGTGGGCGGTGTATTGAACATTGATCCGGCATCCGCCTGCACTTGGTAGTCAAAAATAGACGGGATGACTTTACGTGCTTTACCGATTAAATCTTCACGTACAATAACGATCGCCAGACCCGACGGGCCGATATTTTTTTGTGCTCCGGCGTAAATAACACCGAATTTAGAAACATCAATTGGACGGGATAAAATCGTCGAACTCATGTCGGCAACCAGCGGCACAACACCTGTTTCAGGTATTTCAAAGATTTCAATACCTTCTATTGTTTCATTGGGACAGTAATGCACATAAGCCGCCCCTGCATTCACTTTCCAGTCAGCAGAAGCTTTAACCGTTACTTTGCCGTCGGCTGTTTCGCTGAGGATATTCGTTGCCGTCACACGTGCGTGTTTTTTCGCTTCATCAACCGCCGATTTTGACCATTGCCCGGTGGTTATATAATCCACATCCAATTTATCACCCAGCAGATTTAACGGTACCGCAGAAAATTGCCCGCGTCCGCCACCATGACAAAAAAGTACTTTATAATTATCAGGAACAGCCAGCAAATCACGCAGATCTTGCTCGGCTTGTTGTGCCATTTCAATATATTCGGGGCTACGGTGACTGATTTCCATCACAGAAACCCCCAGCCCTTGCCAGTTACAAAACTCTTGTTGTGCTTTTTGCATAACGTCTTCAGGCAACATAGCCGGACCTGCGCAGAAATTAAATATTTTACTCATCTGTTTTCTTCTTTAGGATATAAATGGGTGAATTAAATTATTTAGGGTGGTAAAACTAGCATTAAACGTAAGATGAAGAAACCGCTAGTTAATCCCCATTTCAATTATTCGTCTCCGAAAACAAAAAAAACGGCACAAGCCGTTTTTTTAAACTTCTATAGCCAAACTACTGAAGATGCAGATTCAAGTAATTTGGCTATAAGTTGACCTTGTGCTTAGTCTTAGTCGTCTTCTTGATCAACTGAAGTTTCAGCGTCCAACGAAGCAGTTTCACTGCCAATGACCTGATCTTCTTGATCAACAGAAAGATCAGAGTTTACCGTGACAGTTTCACCGTTCGTCTCCTCATCTTCTTCATAAACCGGCAGATCTTTAATTTCCTCAATGCGCTGCAGAGCAACGATTTTCTCATCTTCTGCGGTGCGGATCAGCGTCACTCCCTGGGTATTACGTCCCACCACTGAAACTTCACTCACGCGAGTACGTACTAAAGTCCCTTTATTGGTGATCAGCATGATCTCATCGTTTGCATCAACTTGAACTGCACCCACCACTTTACCGTTACGCTCGCTTACTTTTATTGAGATAACACCCTGGGTTGCACGGCTCTTAGGCGAGTAATCTGCAAGGGGAGTACGTTTACCGTAACCATTTTCTGTGGTGGTTAAAATATGACCGGTTTCGTTTGGAATAATCAAGGATACGACTTTTTCGCCCTCTTTTAATTTAATACCGCGTACCCCGGTTGCGGTACGGCCCATTGCACGAACACCTTTAAACTTGATTTCAGGGTTACCCTGTTCATCTAATACCGGTGCACCGTTTTCATCCAATACGGCACTCTCTTCCGCTTCTTTAAAGCGCACAACCTTACCCGCATCAGAGAAAATCATGATTTCATTGCTGCCGTCGGTGATCCCAACGCCGATTAACTCATTATCATCATTTAGATTGATCGCAATCAGACCACTTGTTCGCGGACGACTGTAAGCACTTAGTGCGGTTTTCTTCACCGTCCCGTTGGCTGTCGCCATAAAGACAAATTTATCATCGGCATACTCACGGACAGGCAAGATAGCCGTAATACGTTCGCCTTCTTCAAGAGGGAGAATATTAACAATAGGACGCCCACGCGCCTGGCGTGATGCCAGGGGCAACTGAAACACTTTCAGCCAATATAAACGGCCGCGTGTAGAGAAACATAAAATCGTATCATGGGTGCTGGCAACTAATAGTCTTTCGATGAAATCTTCATCTTTCATCTTAGTGGCCGCTTTTCCTTTACCGCCACGACGTTGAGCCTCGTAATCTGTTAGTGCCTGGTATTTAACATAACCTTCATGGGAAAGTGTGACCACCACATCTTCTTCAGAGATCAAATCTTCCATGCTCAGATCGGTTTCACTGGCGCAAATCTCGGTACGACGAGGATCGGCATAGTTGGCTTTAATCTCGATTAATTCTTCACGGATAACTTCCATTAAACGTTCGGGATTTTCTAGGATAAATAATAATGCCGCGATAATATCAAGCAGCTCTTTATACTCAGTTAATATTTTTTCGTGTTCAAGCCCGGTTAGTTTTTGTAAACGTAAGTCGAGAATAGCCTGCGCTTGTACTTCAGTCATATAGTATTGGTTGTCACGGACCCCAAATTCAACGGCTAAACCATCCGGACGTGCCGCATCAACACCTGAGGCTTCAAGCATTGCCGCAACATGACCTAAATCCCAACCCTGTGCTTGTAACGCAATTTTAGCTTCGCCCGGCGTGGCTGAATGGCGAATTAATGCAATGATCGGCTCAATATTGGCCAGCGAAATAGCCAAACCTTCAAGTATGTGGGCGCGTTCTCGCGCTTTCTTTAGCTCAAAGACAGTACGGCGCGTGACCACTTCACGTCGGTGTAAAATAAATGCTTCCAGCATTTCTTTTAAGTTAAAGAGTTTTGGCTGACCATGGTCAAGTGCCACTGCATTAATACCAAAGGTCACCTGCATCTGGGTTTGTGCGTAAAGGTTATTTAAAACAACCTCTCCCACTTCACCACGTTTAACTTCAACCACCATCCGCATGCCGTCTTTATCAGACTCATCACGTAACGCGCTGATGCCTTCTATTTTTTTATCTTTTACAAATTCAGCAATTTTTTCAATTAAACGCGCTTTATTAACCTGATAAGGAAGTTCATGC
>DATBNI010000565.1:0-3033 GCA_036554425.1 Psychromonas sp. | reverse complement strand
TGCAAATCATATCGCCATCAAAGATTTAAACTTAATACCCCATTCGCACAATATAAATTCTTTGGTTAATAAAGAAACAGATCTGATCACAGCTTATATTTCCAAAACACCCTATGACTTAACCAAAATGGAGGTGGAATATAATCTTTTTGATCCCAAAGATTATGGTTTTGATATGTACAGTGATTTTTTATATACCAGTGAAGTCTTAGTTGCAAAAGACATCAACACAGTTAAAGCATTTAAAGCGGCTTCATTAAAAGGTTGGCAATACGCATTTAGCCATATAACTGAAACTGTCGATTTAATCTTTGCTAAATATAATGAACAAAATTTAACCCAAGCTGCGCTGCTCTATGAAGGGGAAGCGCTTAAAAAATTGGCCTTTTTTAATACTGATACGATAGGAACAGTAGATAAATATAAATTAAAAAGAATTTTAGAATTATACAAAGTATTGGGCGTGACCCAGGGCAATATTAATTTTGAAAAACTTGTTCTTGACGAAAAAAATACCAGATTTATATTAACTGAAAAACAAAAAATCTATTTAGAACAGAAAAAACGGATTCGCATGTGTATCGATCCACATTGGCTGCCCTATGATGCGCTGGATAAACAGGGCAAGCATATCGGATTAAATACAGAATTTATTGATATTTTCAGAAAACAGCTGCCTATCCCCATTGAAATAGTCCAAACCGGTTCCTGGAGTCAATCCCTGCAATTTGCCAAGCAGCGAAAATGTGATCTGCTGTCTTTGGCTGCAAAAACCGAAGAGAGAAAAAAATATCTCAATTTCACCTCTCCTTATTTAGTCACCGCCCGTGTTTTAGTCACTAAATTTAATATCCCCTTTATTGATAATTTCACTCTTCTGGCCAACAAAAAAATAGGCGTGCCAAAAGGTTATGAACAGGAAGAACTGCTCATAAAAAATTATCCGGATATTATAATAGTGGAAGTTGATACAACAACAGGCGGACTTCAAAAAGTGGCAGATGGCGAACTGTATGGCTTTATAGGCGGGCTCAGTAGCGTCGGAGATCTGTTACAGAGCCGTTTTATCGGGCAGCTCAAAGTCAGCGGAAAACTTGAACAAAATAATGAGCTTGGTATCGGGGTCAGAAATGATGACATATTACTTTTGCAAGTCTTTGAAAAACTGGTTAATAATTTATCAGAAGAAACAAAACAATCAATTGCAGACAAAAGCAGTTCGATTAAATATGAAGAAGAGTTTAATTACAAATTATTATGGCGCGTGCTGTTTTTTGTCCTGCTAGTCATTGCTTTTTTTGGATATAGACAATGGCTGCTGATGAATTTAAATAAAACATTAAGTGGAAGAATAGATAAAAAAGCCAAAGCCTTACGAGATCTTAACGACAATCTTGAAAGAAAAATAAAGGAGAGAACAGAAAATATTGAGCGTTCAAAAGAGCTATTACAAGATGTCGCTTTTAAAGATAATTTAACCGACATTTTTAACCGGCATTACCTGTTTGAAATATCTCCCTCGCTATTAACGGCATCTTCTGAGATGCAGGAACCTTTATCATTATTGTTAATCGATATTGATCTCTTCAAAAAAATAAATGATAGCTATGGGCATCTGATTGGCGATAATATATTGAAATTTTTTGCGCAAAATATCCAGAAGATATTAAGAGCAGATGATATTTTTGTTCGCTTCGGCGGCGAAGAGTTTATTATTTTACTGCCGAAAATCACTGTTGACGAAAGCTTGATTGTTGCCGAAAAAATACGACTCAGTGTGGAGCAAAATCACTACCGTAAAAACGGCGAGGATATTTCTATCACTGTTAGTATAGGGGCCAGCCAGTATCAACATAATGAAACGTTAGAAAAATTAATCAGTCGAGCTGATTTAGCATTATATAGCGCAAAAGAAAATGGCAGGAATCAAGTGAAAAAAAATTAATCCGCTCGGTATTAATCGTTTTGCTTACATTTGTGCACTGTTTTACAAGTACCCCTTTTTTTGGGAATTGCGCCTTCAGGCGCGCCATTGATGCCGTATTTAAAACGGTGTCTGCAAAGATATAAACAGCTCAGTTAATCTGCTCGGCAATGAGTTTTTTGCTAAATTTACCCTCGGTTTTGGAATTGTGTCTTCAGGCGCACTATTGGTATTAAAGCGGTTTGTTCTGATCTTAGCGGTGATTTTTTTTCTGTTCCGTAATGTACTATATTTACAATACGGGTTAAACAGAAGAGGGTTTGATTTATGAAACTGCCACTACAGATTACCTTTCGTGATATGCCGCATTCCGATGCAGTTGAAGCGCATATTCGGGAGAAGGTCGCCAAACTGGAAGAATTTTATGAGGATATTATTTCCTGCCATGTTGTGATCGAACAGCCCCACGCCCATCATCAGCAGGGTAAGTTGTTTCACGTTTCTATTGACCTGACTTTGCCTGATGGGGAGCTTTTGGCGAACCGCTCAGCGCCGGAACACCACGCACACGAAGATGCCTACGTGGCGATACGCGATGCTTTTAAATCGTTACGCAGACAGCTGCAGGACTTTGTCAGAAAGCAGCGCGGCAAAGTAAAAACCCATGAGGCCCCCGAGCATGGAAAAATCTCCGTGATCAGCAGTGACAAGGATTTCGGCCGGATAATAACGGCAGACGGAAGAGATATCTACTTTCACCGAAACAGTCTGGTCGACGGCGCCTTCGATGCCCTGGAAATAGGCAGCGAGGTCCGCTTTGTTGAAGAAGCCGGTGACGAAGGCCCTCAGGCCAGCAGCGTACGTCTGGTTGGCAAACACCATATTGTTGGTTAGTGCTAGCAATCTGTCTCACTAGCTGAAAAATATTGTACTTACTTGCATCAATGAAAGGGCGTTGAATAACGCCCTTTCAAAAAAACCTCGCAACACGCCATAGGTTATTTTTTCCTTTGCATTTTCTGTACCCTGACAACTTCCTGTTTACGGCCGATGGATAATTTACTGATCGTTTTTCTTGATGAAATTTACTGACGGCTGTTGTCAAGCCT
>DATBNI010000540.1:0-2749 GCA_036554425.1 Psychromonas sp. | reverse complement strand
GGCGGGAATGCTGTCAATCTTTATCGCCCTGGTGCATTATTTTATGACCAAGAAAGAAGACTGAGACCAAGCTTAAAAGCTTAAAGAAAACCCGCTGATTAGCGGGTTTTCTTTGTCGAGTATAAAGGTAAGCTGCTAGGCCTTTTCTTCTTTTAGCCAAATCGCCACTTGTTTCGCAAAGTAGGTCAAAATACCGTCTGCCCCGGCACGTTTAAAACAAAGTAAAGATTCTAAAACAGTTTCGCGCTCTTTTAACCAGCCATTATCTATGGCCGCTTTATGCATCGCATATTCGCCGCTCACCTGGTAGGCAAAGGTCGGGACCTGCAGTTCAGTTTTAACGCGGCGGACTATGTCTAAATAAGGCATGCCCGGTTTAACCATGACCATATCCGCGCCTTCTTGAATATCCAGTGCAACTTCATGGATGGCTTCATCACTGTTGGCAGGATCCATTTGGTAGGTTGATTTATTGCCGCCTTTTAAATTGCCGGCGCTGCCGACGGCATCGCGAAAGGGCCCGTAGTAGTTTGACGCATATTTAGCACTGTAAGCCATGATTTGTGTATTAATAAATCCGGCATTTTCCAATGCCTGACGAATAGCCCCAATACGACCATCCATCATATCCGAAGGGGCGACAATATCGGCACCCGCTTGCGCATGCGAAAGCGCCTGCTTTACTAAAATTTCAGTGGTGATATCGTTTAAGACATAACCCTCTTGATCAATAATACCGTCTTGTCCATGGGTGGTGAAGGGATCCAGTGCCACATCGGTGATCACCCCTAATTCGGGACAAGCTTCCTTAATACCTTTTACCGCACGTTGAGCAAGTCCCTCGGGGTTATATGCTTCCTCCGCCATCTCGGTTTTTATGTTGCCTGGTGTCACCGGAAACAGGGCAATAGCAGGAATGCCTAAGGCCACTAACTGTTTGGCTTCTGCAACCAGTAAATCAATTGAAAGACGCTCGATACCGGGCATAGACTTTATCTTTTCGCGTCTGTTTTCCCCATCAACAACAAAGATGGGATAGATAAGATCGTTTACAGAAAGTTGGTTTTCGGCAACTAAACGACGAGAGAAATCATGTTTGCGTAAACGACGCAGGCGCCGTGCAGGGAAATGCTGAGAAAGGTTCATGAATAAATCCTATTAAACGGGTAGTGCTTCACCAATATTAAAAAAGGCTCGGCTGGTTTGTGTTGTTTGCACTATAAATTGTTCGATATTTTGCTTGCGTGCGCGGGCAATGGTTTGTGCTATATAGGGTAAATATTTTGGTTCATTACGGCTTGATTTGGGTTTTGGGCGCATTGAACGAGGCAGTAAATAGGGGGAGTCGGTTTCTAGCATTAAGCGGTTATCGGGTATTAATTTAACTAACTCCAGCAGATGGGCACCACGGCGTTCGTCGCAAATCCAACCTGTGATGCCAATGTGTAAATCAATATCCAGACAGCGCTGTAAATCGAAATGATCGCCCGTGAAGCAGTGTAAGACCGCATTTGGCAGTTGTTTTATATAAGGCTTCAACAATTCGATAAAACGCCGGTTAGCGTCACGCTCATGCATAAATACCGGTAACTGCAGCTCAACGGCTAACTCGAGCTGTTCTATAAAAGCGTATTCCTGCTCAGCGGGTGTTGAATAATTGCGGTTAAAGTCTAAACCACACTCACCGATGGCTTTGACCGATGGATTTTTGGCAAGTGATCGAAGTTGATTCAGGCTGGTTTTATCGAAGGAGTCAGCATCATGCGGGTGAATGCCTGCAGTAGAAAATAAATAACCCGGGTGATTTTGGGCCAGTTTAAGGGCAGCTTCACTTTCAGCTAAATTTGTGCCCGTGATAATCATACTGCTGACACCGGCCAGTTTGGCGTCAGCAATCACTTCATTAATATCTTTTTGAAAACGTTTATTAGTCAGGTTGACGCCTATATCAATCATCTAACATCAGCTCTCCTGCTCGCTATTTTCATTATCTTCTGCCGGTTGCACATAAAACCGGGAAAACAGTAAACCAAGCTCGAATAAAATCAGCATGGGCACCGCAAGCAGGGTTTGTGAAATCACATCCGGCGGCGTTAACAGCATGGCAAATACAAATGCACCAACCACAATATAGGGGCGTTTTTCTTTGAGTTTTTCCGGTGTAGTTGCCCCTGTCCAGCATAATAACAAGGTGGCTATGGGGATTTCAAAGGCTAATCCAAAGGCAAAAAACAGTTTTAAGACAAAATCTAAATAACTGCTGATGTCGGTGGCGATAGTGACGCCTTCCGGTGCGGTATTAGTAAAAAATGAAAATGCCAGCGGAAACACCACATAATAAGAAAATGCCATGCCTAAATAAAAGAGCAGGGCACTGCTAATCACCAGAGGCGCGACTAATTTGCGTTCGTGTTTGTATAAACCCGGCGCAATAAATCCCCACAGTTGATATAGAATCGCTGGAATGGCAATAAAAATAGATAAAACCATGGTCAGTTTAATAGGCGTGAAAAAGGGTGTCGCCACGCCAGTCGCTATCATACTGCTGCCTTCCGGCAGTTGGCTGGTTAGCGGGATTGCTAAGTAATGATAGATATCATTGGCGAAATACACCAGGCTTAAAAAAATAATGATAACGATAGCAACAATACGCAAGATACGGTCGCGAAGTTCAATTAAGTGGCTAAATAATGGCAAGCTGTGCTGGCTGCTTGCTTCATTATCCTGGTCTGAACTCATTCGTTTTTGT
>DATBNI010000518.1:0-3253 GCA_036554425.1 Psychromonas sp. | reverse complement strand
AAAAATAGAAATAAACGAATTCTTAAAGGAAAAATAGAGATGCAACTTGAAAAAATAAGAGAGAAAAAAGAATTCGACTCTTTATATGATGACTGGAATTAAAATTTATCTGATGACTGGGCTAAAAGCTATAAATAAGTTGCTAGCGCATAATACGGACTCAAGTTTAATCCAATGAGCAGAATAATGGACAAAGCGCCAAAAATGGCGGCGCTTTGATGTTTAAGTATAACGGATAAAACCGTCTGTCATTAACAACTACCTTTAGTTTTTTTATACTTCAATAATTGCTTTGCATCGACAAGGTTAAGAGAAGTGTGTAAGGCGATATTAACCTCTGCCGGCAGCGTTTCAGATACACCAGAGATAAGCATGTAAATATCGCCCTGCGCAAAACAGAAATAACCTGCATTCAGAAAATCAAGCGCTTACCAAATTCACCGCGCTCATAAAAAGGCTTGGCTGTCATTCATACAGATCCAAAAAATAGCGCTGAAAAATCTTCGCAGACCTCAGTTTATCTATATGATAGTGGCGTGCTCCGCTGTATTTTATACCCGGATATAATAAAAAGTGGGCACAGATTAAAGTTAGCATTGCAGTTACCGTTAATAAAAACCGGCAATTGTAAAAATAATTAACAGGAGTGGTTATGAGTAAAAATTTAATAGCAGTTTTAATAGTTGTTATGCTGTCTGCATGTACTACATTGCAAAATGAGTTGAAAAATTATGTACAACGACCCGAGGTGAGCTATAAATCCATTTCAGTTGGCAAGGTATCGATGAGTGCTATTGAGTTAAATCCTACTTTTAATATTGCCAATAACAATAATTTTTCCATTCCCATTGACGCCGTTACTTACGATCTTTCATTTAATAATAAAAAAATGTTAGCGGGAGAGACAAAGTCGATAGGGACGCTGCCGGCAAATAATGCCAAAGATGTCACTCTGTCACTGGATCTTACGGATGAAACATTAACGTCGTTACAGCAACTGCTGTTTAAAGATAAAAAACTGGATTATTTGGTTAAAGGTGGTGTAAAAACAATGGGCTTAACTATTCCCTTTGAAAAATCGGCCACCTTATATGTACCGGAAATCAGTATTAAAGACGTGAAAATTGTTAATGGAGGCTTCAGTCAGTTAGATATCCTACTGAGTGTTGATCTTGATAACCCCAATGAGTTTGCGCTACCTTTGGGGTTGCTCAATTATACTGTATCCAGCAATGGTAAGACTTTATTTAAAGGGGACCTTGAAAATAATAAAATAAGCACAGGCAAAAATAATATCCAGTTACCCTTAACGATTAAACCCAGCGATTTATTTGGCAGTATGTTTGGTTTAATGAGCAGCCCGACAATCCCTTTGCATTTTGAAATAAGCAGCCCAATGTTTAACAAATCCCATGACCAATCACTGGATCTGAGCAGCTTCTTTTAGCGGTTTCATATTCACCGATAATATTTACCAAAAACTGAAAAAGGGACAGCGCTGTCCCTTTTTCAGTGTTCGACAAGCAAAATATTTAACAGTGCGATCTGATTAGATTATGCTGAACGGCAGTGTTTAACGGCTTATTACATAATACGTCCGCAAATAATTTCTAATACAGGAAAATCATCGTTAAACGCTGACTTTAATTGAGTTGAATGGGCCGTGATAATCACCACTTGCTGGTTCTTACCTGCTAACTGTTCAATAGTATGCTGATCAATTTTTTGGAACTTATCAGCATCGCGGCGCCCGTAGTCAAAAAATAATCCGGTAATACCTGTGTCTAAAAATATCGCATCGGCCTGCTGCAGTTTTTGATAGGCCTGCAGGGTTAAATTATCAGGTTGCTGATCATAAATTCTGATCACACTAATACTGCCGCTTTCTTTAAATTTTTCAGTTGTCAGCGCCTGATTAAACAGCTCCGCAGCCTGCTCTTCATCTCCCGCCAGTAACTGTTTGGCGACATCACCTGTTAATATTTTTTTCCAGAATAGTTTACGTTCGGAAAACTGTTTGATCCTGGCCTGTACTTCAATCCGGTAGCGGCCACAAAAGCGCGCTAATCTGCCGTAACCTGCGGGCAGCATCTGCTCTATTTGAGACTTTAACATTTGTAATAATATCGGGGCATTACCCGAACTGGAGAGCGCAATAATCATCGGATCTCTTTCAATGATAGCGGGTGTGATGTAATTACAAAGCGCCGGATCGTCAACCACATTGACCAGCATACCGCGATGATTTGCGGCAATACTTATGGCAATGTTAACCGATCTTATATTCGTTGCCGCTATCACTAACTGATGCTTGTCCAGAAAATGAGGGGCATATTCAGCTTTAATCCAGGTGAGCTGCCGGTTTACTAATAATCCTTTGACACTCTCTTTAAGAGCCGGGCTGACAACGGTGATCTTTGCTTTTGACTTGAGTAAAAGTTCAATCTTTCGCGCAGCAACATTACCGCCTCCGATAACCACGGCATTAAATTTTTTAGCATCTAAAAAAATTGGGAAATAGTCCATCATACAGCCTTAGTTAACAAGTATTTTGGTTAAAGCTGATACCTTAAGTATCAACCCGGATAACTTATTGTTTAGTCTTCAAAATAAGAGGGTAACCATCATAACGTAAGTTTGAAAATTAACAAAGAATCAAGCCCTGGCTATGGGGATAGATTAACTGTCCGCAATTCTGGGGGTAAGTTGCAGCGTCTATAAGGATCAGGCATTCCGTAGTCACTTATTAATGAATATAACACCTGACAAACATATGAATAATGCCGATCTGCAAGATTAAACACTGCTGAAAATCCTCACCCGGTTTTTCATCCTATGCACCCTAAAGTAAATTAATTATCCGCATTTATGCCGAACAAGGAATCCTGTTAGATTTTGCTTTAAAGCCGCCGGGATCTGCTTTAGATAGCAAAGAGGTTGCGATGGACTTTCATTATAATAAATTTAAAAAGACTGAATGATTAAAAGCCAAGGAGCCTTTACTGCTGTATTTAATGAAAGGTGGTGCTAGTCTGTAAGGACTTGTTGGAATTTTTAGCGCTTATTTGAGACTATAAAAAACAATCATTTCCCTTTTATTGATGGATGTCCGGTACATGGGGCTGGTTGAAGAGGAAAAATGACTAAACCGGGATAGCCCCTTGTAAAAATCTAACCGATACCGGCGTTAAAAATATTATCGCCTTTTTGATAGACTAATCCTTCCCTCTCTTGAGCTTGCGCTGTAAAGCCT
>DATBNI010000493.1:0-3211 GCA_036554425.1 Psychromonas sp. | reverse complement strand
AGATTAATTCTCATCGTACCATTGAATTAGAAATGGCTCTAACAATGAAACCTGTCTCAGTTGCAATGCTATTTTTTGCCGTCAGAGTATAGATATGTCTCGAGCTTTCTTTTATCTCTATGTAGTTATCTAAAAAAAATTTAACTATATCTGGATCAAAATGACTGCCCGACTGCTCTTTAATATGCTGCAGCACTTTTTCTTCCGACCATGCTGATTTATACACTCGAGAATGGATAAGGGCATCCCATACATCTATAACAGCGAAAATTCTTGCTGTTATTGGTATTGCATCTCCTTTTATACCTTGAGGGTAACCACAACCATCCCACTTTTCATGGTGGCAATAGGGAATATCTCTACAAGGTTTGAGATAATCAATGTTAGATAAAATATCATTGGCTATTTGCGGGTGCATTTTCATTTCCGCCCACTCTGCTGGATCCAGTTTTCCCGGCTTAGTTAAAATTTCATCACTTATACCCATTTTACCTATATCATGGAGCATCGCTCCCCACTTGATGTGATTAAGTTCAGCCTGTTCGGTAATACCACAGAGTTTTGCCAGCTCAATGGACATTTTGGTCACCCGGTCAGTATGATCTTTTGTTTCCTTATGACGCAGATCCATAAGGTGAAGCCAGCCACTCATCATTTGTTCATGATTGTTAACTAATTTAATGTTTACTTCTGTTACCGCATTAATCTTTTTTCTGGTCAGAAAAAACAAAAGTATCGCGGTGATGACAATAAAAGCCCATCCTTGAATTTTTTGCGCAACAATAATATCGTCTATATTTTGAAATAATAATGTGGCAGCCGAGTCAGACAAAGATATCCATAATATTCCGACTGTCAGATATATCCATACGATTTGATGGTGTGGTTTTAGTTTCATTTAACTCCAGCTACAGTTTACAATTTGGTATACTTAATAAATAAAATATATGCACAAAAAGGTATGTTATAACAAGGCTATATAAGCAAACAATGCGTTCACATATCTAAAAGAGATAGGCATTTTTCCGCTAAGTTATCGCGCACGCCCCAGCGGTTTATTAAATTGTACCAGTAAAGTCATTCTAGATTGAGCCACTTTAATAGTTTCATAACAGCGTATTAGCAGGCTGTTTTATTCACAGCTTTCATTAAAATAATCGCAAAGCTATCAACTGCATTAACATATTGAATTAATTAAAAAAAGGTTAAATAACAGCGGCTATTGTATTTTTTTGTGTGTCAAATCTCCACCTTTTATGCACAGACTCAGCAAGAGCATAATCAAATAGTGACACAACTCTACTTCTTGTTTATTTTGCGCTTGTTCAACTTACACAAAATCCCATAAAACGATTTTGACAAGGATCAACGCATACAATTTAAACCTGTTAATTTGCTCTTATTAGCGAGGCCGGGTTGCTAATTTAGCCTTTTTTGTGAGCCATTGATTAAGCAGCAAGGCAGATAAAATAACCGCCCCGCCAATACTTAATCTTAAAATATCCGCATCACGATTCCAAATGAGCACATTGACCAAAATACCCGCAGGAATAAGCAAATTATTCATCACCGCCAGCACACCGACGTTGACTAAGGTGGCGCCTTTATTCCATGCAAAATACCCCAGACCCGAGGCAATAGTGCCGAGATAAATAAGTACTCCCCATTGTAAATGGGTGCTTGGTAATTTTTGACTGTCACCAAAAATAAGATAACAGATACTTGCCACCAGTAAGGCACCAAGAAAAAACCATCCAAAAATCGTTTTCTGCTCAAGCTTATGTCTGGCTAATAAACGTTTATAACCCACCTGCCCGGTAGCAAAACAAAGGTTAGCCGCCTGTACCAGCAAAAATCCCAGTAAAAAATCACTGTCAATTCCGTTATAACGAATCGCAACCGCACCGGCCGTGGCGATAACGGCGGACAACATGAAATGAGGGTTAAAGTGACGATCAAAGGCATCATTGATCAAGGTGACATAAATCGGAGTCATTACCGTAAATAACAACACTTCTGCGACCGTCAAAAAGAGAAAGGATTGATAATAAAAAACATACATGAACCCGAGCTGCATAGCGCCAATGACCATCAGTTTAAGCGCGATTGGCAAAGTGATTTCACGGGGACGCAAAAAAGGTAAAAACACTAAGGTCGCAAGCAGGATGCGCAGCAATACGGAAAACCAGGGATCCACTTGTCCCGCCAAATAAACACCAATTAAACTAAACGAAAAAGCCCATAACAGGGTCACTGCGAGCAGATAGGGCATGAGAAAATCCTTATTAACATAAAATTAAACGGCTTATTGTAAAGACTAATGGTGACAGTTAAAAACAATCGCTAGCAACTAATACAAATATTCACCTGGATAGCGGCATAAAAGAACGCGTTATTAATACTTTTTCTGGCGGAAAAATGTAACCAATATCGGCAGCTCACCTAAATAACCCATGCCGAGTGAACAGGGATAAAAACCGGTATAATAACTGAATAAAAGCGATATAAACAATAACAGTTAAATGTTTACAATCCTCCTCAGGCAAACAACACATAATTTTTCTATCCCCCAAACGAAAAATCCCCGCATCGCCGTGCAATGGGAGGAATAAGCGTGATTTTCGCAACAAAATACGGAGTGTTATTGATTTAGAATATCATTATCATTTACAAAACCTAATGCCATACAATCACTGTCTTTACTGATGATCATTGAAGAGTCAACTCGCAGGCAACTGCCGGCAGCCGTAAAGGCGCACAGCTGCACATAAGCGGCTTCATCCTCATTGGTAACATTAAGCCAGGATTTTTGTGGTTTTTCCTGCTCTTCTTTTGCGCGGCGACTGATTAAGTTAAAGAACTGCTTATTGGTTTCCGGGGTTGGCTGGGCGTAGCGATCATCATTGGTTTGTGTCATCCAGCCTAGAATAGTGGCATCATTAAAGGAGCATTTTAACCAATACTCGCCTTACTCTGTGGTCTTCGCGGGAAGTTCGCGGCTAAAAGATCGCCCCTCAGGCCAAATTTGCTGATCTAAATTTTCAACCTATACAAGGAAGTAACAACAATAATATAAACAATGTAAATTGAGCGCGTTTTAAAACATTATCTGCCGTTAAATAACGCCAAGCAGATTAAGAAATTAAAAGAGGATGACTTTAGTCTCTGCTGATCTTTGGAGTACAAACTTTTTCAATCTAAAAGTGTTCAG
>DATBNI010000489.1:0-9855 GCA_036554425.1 Psychromonas sp. | reverse complement strand
AGAATTACCCGCCACTAAAAATTAAAGGTACCGGGCTTAAAGGTGGCAAAATTAAAATTGATGGCAGTGTTTCCAGTCAGTTTTTAACCGCTTTTTTAATGGCCGCGCCAATGGCGCTCGAAGATACTGACATTGAAATAGTGGGCGAATTGGTTTCTAAACCTTATATTAAAATCACTCTGCAAATCATGCATGACTTTGGTATTGAGGTTGATAATCAAAACTTCGCACGTTTTATCATCAAAGCGAACCAAACCTATAGCGCACCGGGGAATTATTTAGTGGAAGGAGACGCCTCTTCCGCGTCCTATTTTTTAGCCGCAGGGGCGATTTCCGGGGGCTGCATTAAAGTGACCGGAATAGGTAAAAAATCGGTTCAGGGTGATATTCAGTTTGCTGATGCACTGGAAGCGATGGGCGCAAAAATCGAATGGGGTGATGATTTTATTAAAGCCAGCAAAGGTCAGTTAAAAGCCATTGATATGGATATGAATCATATTCCTGATGCTGCAATGACCATAGCTGTGGCAGCCCTGTTTGCGACGGGGACGACTAAAATTCGCAACGTCTATAACTGGCGCGTTAAAGAGACCGACAGGTTATACGCGATGGCGACAGAATTGCGCAAAGTGGGCGCGATTGTTGTCGAAGGGCATGACTTTATTGAGGTGACTCCACCCGAAAAATTAATTCATGCCGAAATTGATACCTATGACGATCACCGTATGGCGATGTGCTTTTCATTAGTCGCCCTGGGGAATACTGCCGTGACTATTAACGATCCTAAATGTACATCAAAAACATTCCCGGATTATTTTGAAAAGTTAGCTTCTGTCAGTTTATAAATAAATTGACAGGTTAAATTAAGACCCTGTGGATGCGGGGCCTTTTAACTGTATTACTATTAATGTCCAATAACTAACTTAGACTAAATTCACTCATATTATTTTGCATAAATTGCGGGCAAATAACCAAGCTACCTCCTGTTTTTTTCTTTTCACTGTATAAAAAATTAAATCGTTAAAATAAAGCGGTGATACCTTGTGCTATTTACTTTCTTTTCTTGATGAAATATAGCTAGATTGGTAAAGTACGTTCTTTTATTTATTCGCTATTAATGGAAAACTTTCATGTTTAAAATGTTCCGGGGTATGTTTTCTAACGATCTGTCGATCGATTTGGGAACTGCAAACACGCTTATTTATGTAAAAGATCAAGGCATAGTCTTAAATGAGCCTTCAGTTGTTGCAATTCGTTTAGATAAAAACGGTGCGGGTAAAAGTGTTGCTGCTGTCGGCTATGAAGCGAAGCAGATGTTAGGTAAAACACCTGGTAATATTCAGGCTATCCGGCCAATGAAAGACGGTGTTATTGCAGATTTTTACATCACCGAAAAAATGCTTCAACATTTTATCAAGCAGGTACATAACAATAGCTTTTTACGCCCCAGCCCGCGCGTTTTAGTCTGTGTGCCGTGCGGATCAACCCAAGTTGAGCGTCGTGCTATTCGTGAATCTGCACAGGGTGCCGGTGCACGCGAGGTCTATTTAATTGATGAGCCGATGGCTGCCGCCATCGGAGCAGGCATGCCGGTGTCCGAAGCAAAAGGTTCGATGGTTGTGGATATTGGCGGCGGGACGACGGAAGTTGCCGTGATCTCTTTAAATGGTGTGGTTTATTCTGCCTCGGTACGTATTGGCGGCGATAAAT
The DNA here is from genome assembly GCA_036554425.1 of Psychromonas sp. Taxonomy (GTDB): domain Bacteria; phylum Pseudomonadota; class Gammaproteobacteria; order Enterobacterales; family Psychromonadaceae; genus Psychromonas. Next base: position 8,145 of record DATBNI010000489.1, on the reverse strand, counting down.
TTGACGAGGCGATCATCAATTATGTCCGTCGTAACTATGGCTGTACTATCGGCGAAATTACGGCTGAACGTATTAAACACAGTATTGCGATTGCTTACCCGATCAACGAGATCAGAGAGATTGAAGTGCGCGGTATGAATGTTGCCGAAGGTGTTCCCCGCAGTTTTACCCTTAACAGTAATGAAATTTTAGAAGCCCTGCAGGAGCCTTTAAGCGGAATCGTTTCTGCGGTGATGCTGGCGCTAGAGAAAACCCCGCCTGAATTGGCGGCTGATATTGCTGAAACGGGCATGGTGTTAACCGGCGGCGGGGCATTATTATGCGAATTAGATCGATTGCTTTCAGAGGAATCCGGCATTCCCGTGATTGTTGCTGACGATCCTCTTACCTGCGTGGCGCGCGGAGGCGGTATGGCACTTGAAATGATTGATACTTATGGTCGTGATCTGTTTAACGCCGACTGATAACGCCCTAAGTAACAACAGTGATACGCCTTAACGGATCACTTAGATGAAATTAATGCATTGATAGCTTGGTTATTAATTGATTTACAACCTGTTTGTTTCAATTGATAGCCAGCTTCTCCTAATTTACCCCGAGTCCCAAGTGGCAGGCATTATTTAATCTGCCTGCTGTAATGACTTTTTCCTAATTAATCTGTAACAATGAAAACTATTTTTACGCGCGGCCCTGCATTTTTATTAAGGCTATCCATAGTGGTAGTTTTTTCGGTTTTTTTATTTGTCGCTGACAGCAAGTTCAATCTCTTTGCATCATCACGTATTTATTTAAACTCTCTGGTCAGCCCGGTGCAATATGTTGCCGATCTGCCGGAAAAACTATTCAGTGGCATCTCTGCGAGTGTGATGACTCGCCATGAGTTAAAAGTGCGCAACCAGCAGTTACAAAAAGACAATTTATACCTCAAAGCTGATCGGCTGTTACTCTCCCAATTAGAAAATGAAAATAAGCAGTTACGCGAGTTGCTCAGCTCAAATCGAACCTTTACCAATAAAAGAATGATCACCGAAGTGATGAGTTTACGCTCAGATCCGTTTTCGCATCAGTTACTGATTGATAAAGGCGCGGTAAACGGTGTTTATGTCGGCCAACCTGTGATCAATGAAGATGGTGTGGTCGGGCAAGTTTCTCAGGTAGGAAGTACAACCAGCCGGGTGATATTGATAGTTGATGTAAGCCACGGTATTCCGGTCCGCGTTCAGCGTAATGATCTCATTGCCGTGCTCCACGGCAGTGGTGATTGGAATAAGCTAAATGTGCCTTTTGTGCAAAGTAATGCCGATTTACAAGAGGGTGATTTACTGGTCACATCCGGTTTAGGGGGGCGTTTCCCTGCAGGTTACCCGGTTGCGAAAATAAGTCATTTTGATTATCAAGAAGGCGCTGCTTACGCTGATGTTAGCGCAACACCCGTTGCGCCTTTGCACCGAAGCCGTTATTTATTATTGTTATGGAATGAGAATCAATATAATGAGTCTGATTTGTCCTTGGACCTGCTAACAACATCGGCTTCTCTTGCGGCAGTCAGTGCAGATAATGCAAAGACAAGCCCTGATTCTGCGGACACGCCAGAAACAACCGAAAAAGTCGAACCGCTGGAATCGAAAAATGTCATTATTGAGTAACTACCTGGCCATTTATTTTACTTATTTTGTAGGTTTAGTTTGTGCTATTCTTCCTCTTCCTACCATGCTTAATGCTTTTCGTCCCGATTGGATGATCCTTATTATTTTTTATTGGGTGCTGGCATTGCCGCATCGGGTCAGCATCGGGCATGCGTTTATTTTAGGGATCGTATTTGACCTTTTATTGGGCTCTACCTTAGGTATGCATGCATTATTATTTTCGTTGTTAGCCTACATAGTCATTACCAATTACCAACTTTTTCGTTATTTCACCCTGGTACAAACAACCCTGTTAGTGGGGTTGTTTTCTTTATTGTCGAAACTGGCGTTATATTGGATGGCATCGAGCTTGCAAGACATTATTTTGCATACATCGTATTTTTGGTCAGTCTTTAGCTCAATGCTGATTTGGCCTTGGTTTTTTCTTTTTTTGCGCTTTATTCGTCTCCGTTTTAAGGTCGCATAAGCATGGGTTTTTCTATCTATCTTGCTTCTAGTTCACCTCGTCGTAGTGAACTTCTTAGTCAAATAGGCGTCTCATTTGATCTGGTGAAAGCTGACATTGAAGAAAAGCCGGAAATGGGTGAATCAGCGCAGGATTATGTTTTACGTTTAGCCTTACAAAAAGCCCAGGCAGGTTTCAAAAACAGCAGTAAAGACAGACCTGTTTTAGGGGCTGATACAATAATTGTTGTTGATCAACGCATATTAGAAAAACCACGCGATAAAAGACATGCCCAAGAGATGCTGCAATTATTGTCGGGGCGAGTTCATCAAGTTTTTACTGCGGTGGCACTGGTACAGGGCGATGATACAAAAAGTACCCTGGTTAAAACCGAGGTGAGTTTTAAGACCTTGAGTGAGCAGGAAATTTCTGATTACTGGCGCACCGGAGAGCCCGTTGATAAGGCTGCGGGTTATGCTATTCAAGGGGGTGCCGGGAAGTTCATTAACAATATTTCAGGAAGTTACAGTGGCGTTGTCGGGCTGCCGCTTTTCGAAACTGCAGAACTGATTCGAGAGTTTATGGAAGAAATGAGCGAGCACAGTGACAGGTGAATAAATATTACTCTTTTTGAAACATTAACAATGGATAGAAAGCTTACAAAAAAGTAAAAAATTGCCGTTGAGCTGTTAATCACTCTTCCTCTGAGCAGCAAACTGCTCGTGCAATTTTATTTTGTTACTGCATCAATTTGAAAGGTAGCCTCCCCAAATCAACGTATTTAGAACGACACAACAGCGCGAGTCGGAGCGGGAAATTAAATCATCAATCCGCTGTTAGAGAGTGAGAAATAAAGACAAGTATCAGTATTTATACCCAAGTTTCTTGCGATGCCGCAAGAAGTTTGGGTATAAATTGCTGATATTATTAATTAATACAGCTTATGAAAAATTTTAAAGGAAGTGGCAGAATGTCCGTTGAATTATTAATGAATATCACCCCCACCGAAACACGGGTTGCGTTAGTTGAAGGTGGTGTATTACAAGAGCTACATATAGAGCGTCAGGCGACTAAAGGCATTGTTGGTAATATATACAAAGGCAAAGTCAGCAGAGTGTTAGCGGGTATGCAAGCCGCTTTTGTTGATATTGGCCTGGAAAAGGCGGCCTTTTTACATGCTTCCGACATTGTTCCATTTACTGAATGTGTTGCCAAGAATGAAAAAGAAAAATTTAAAGTGGCAGATATCTCCCAACTTGTCCGTCAAGGCCAGGATATTATGGTGCAGGTGGTTAAAGATCCTCTCGGCACTAAGGGAGCGCGTCTTACTACCGATATAACCTTGCCTTCACGCTATTTAGTTTTTATGCCTGGAAGCAGCCATGTTGGTGTCTCACAGCGAATTGAAAGTGCACAAGAACGTGAACGTTTAAAGACCATTGCCCAGGGCTGCTGCATCAATGATCTCGGGGGCTTTATTATCCGCACTGCGGCAGACGGCGCACCTGAGAATGAGTTGATCAACGATGCGGCATTTTTACTTAGAGTGTGGCGTAAAGTCTTAACGCGTCGTGCGCGGACCAATAGCAAAAATAAACTACTGTACCGCGATTTAGGATTGGCATTTCGTATCCTGCGAGACTTTGTTGGTCAGGAAATAGACAGAGTACGTATTGACTCGCAACTAAATTTTAATCTGATCAAAAAGTTTACTCATGATTTTGTACCTGAGCTGGAAGACAAAATCGAATGTTACCGGGGTAAAAGTCCTATTTTTGATCTGTTTGATGTTGAAAATGAAGTGCAGCGTGCATTAGAGCGTAAGGTGGAGCTGAAATCAGGTGGGTATTTGATTATTGATCAGACAGAAGCGATGACCACAGTTGATATTAATACCGGTGCATTTGTTGGCCATAGGAATCTTGAAGAGACGATATTTAATACCAATATAGAAGCAACACAGGCTATTGCCAGGCAATTACGTTTACGCAATTTAGGCGGTATTATTATTATTGATTTCATCGATATGCAGTCAGTTGAACATAAACGCCGGGTATTTAGCAGTTTAGAACAAGCTTTGGCAAAAGATCGTGTTAAAACCAATATTAATGATTTTTCCCCCTTGGGTTTAATTGAAATGACACGTAAACGCACGCAGGAAAGTTTAGAGCATATTTTCTGTGGTGTTTGTGATCAATGCAATGGTCGCGGTTATGTTAAAACGGTAGAAACCGTTTGTTATGAGGTGCTACGTGAAATATTACGAGTGAATCGCGCCTATGATGCGGATTGTTTTATTGTTTATACTTCACCCGCCGTGGCAGAGTCATTAACCGGCGATGAATCTCATAACTTAGGTGAATTAGTTTTGTTTATGGAAAAACAAGTTAAAATTCATGCCGAGCCTCTCTATGGTCAAGAACAGTTTGATGTCGTGATGATGTAATAGGGCGGTATATGACATTTGAAAATTTAGGCATTCATGGAGCTGATTCAATCTCTATTTTCGCCAGTATCGGGTCGATAAATTGAAGTATTGCTCTTTTAAATGGCTGAGACGGATATACGCATTAATTGCAGTTAAGCTGTTTATTTTTGCTTTTTTATTAACCCTGTTACGTATTTTATTTGTCAGAATTGACGACTATCAAATCTATGCAATGCAATGGTTAAGCTCCGAGTATAATGTTAATTTAACCTTCGAAGATATCTCTGCGGGTATTGACTTTTCAGGACTGATTTTAAATGTCAGTGCCATTGAATTGGTTGATTCTGTTGATCTGCCCTATCGGCTTAAACTTGATCATCTGTTTATTTACCTTAATTTTTGGCAGAGTATTAGCGAACAAACATTAGTGTTTAACCGGATATCTGCGCAGGGTGCAGATATTACGATTAAACCAACCCGAAAAAATAGCGCTAAATCTGAAAGCACAGTGCTCACTACGGCTGCGCTGCGGAAAATTTTGTTAGTGCAGCTGAGTAAGTTTTCAATAAAGGATAGCCAACTCCATTTTACCGATCATCTGCAACGCAATAAAACCGTTGTGATAAAAAAATTAAATTGGATAAACCAAGACGGCCGTCACCAGGGGACCGGTTATGCTTCAATGCTAAGCGGCCTCGCAGATAATTCTCTGGATTTTGTGGTGGATTTGGTTGAACAGGATGAGCAGCAAACTTCCCCCTTGGCAGGCCATCTTTATATCGCCGCAGATAACTTCAATATTAGTCATTATTTAACCGATCAAGTCAATCCTAATGCACAACTCGTTGATGCGGTATTGGGTTTTAAAGCTTGGGCTGAATTTTCTTCTAATACACTGCAAAAATTGCAGCTGCAGTTAAATAACAGCAAATTGTCCTGGTCGCAATTGGATCAAGATCATCAATGGAAGATAAACAGCGGATTGGTGCAGTTTACCAACAGTAATGAGCAGTGGTTATTAGACAGTTACTCTCTTGATCTTGAGTACAATCAACAAAAATTAAAAGCTCTTAATGTCCGCGGGCACGGTACAGCAACGAGTGCTGCTTTTGAACTTGCTGGCTTAAACCTAAAAGATTTAATGCCTTTATATTTATTAGGCTCTGATTTACCAGAAAAAACAATACGATCCCTGCGGGCTTCTGACCCGGATGCAAAGCTCGATGATTTAGGGCTGTTTAAAGACAGCGAGGATAATCTGCAGTTTTCTGCCCATCTGAGTCAATTCAACAACCAGGCTCAAGGTGTAATACCCGGAATAAGTGATGCTCAGATTGAAGTCATTGGTGGTGCAGCAAAAGGTGAGTTAAATATCACCTTGGCAAATCAGAGTATCACTTTTGATGGACAATTTAGCAGAGAGATGCCGCTTGAAAGTGCGCAATTTGATTTACAATGGTCACAAATGCAAACAGGATTTAAAGTTTTTAGTGAGCATACTGTATTAAATACCCGCGATCTTAACAGCACTACCGAATTTTCACTTTTTTTCCCCCATCAAGAGGGGCAAAAACAAAGTCCCTTTTTAAGCTTGTATAGTTATGCAGATCTCAATGATGCGAGTAAAGCACAATATTACTTACCCATTAAAGCGCTGGGGAATAAAGTCTTTGATTACCTGCAACCCACCCTAAAAAAAGGACAGGTAAAGGGGGCTAAAATATTATGGTATGGGGCATTAAATCAATATCCTTATGATCAGAATAACGGCATTTTCCAGGCTTGGGTGCCATTGCGAGGATCCCAATACGATTTTTATGGCGACTGGCAAGGCTTAACAAAGCTGGATTTAGATCTGCTCTTTGAAAATGACGGGCTTTTGATGAATGCGCATAAAGCCTCTTTGCAAGGGATGGAGGTCAAAAAACTGACGGCGAACATTGATCATTTAAATCCCAATGGCATTTTAACTGTTAATGCTGAGATCAGTGAAGATGCGCAAAAAATAAGCGACTATTTAAAAGCTTCTCCTCTTAAAGAAAGCATTGGCAAAGCACTCTCGGTGATTGAAGTTGAAAAACAATTAACAGGTGCATTGGCGTTAACCATCCCTTTTAACCGGAAAGCACAGGACAGCAAAACCTTGGGGAGCATTTTTCTGGCAAAAAATAATGTTAATATTAAGTTAGCTGAAGGTCTGATATTGCCTTTAAAAAATGTCCAGGGACAGTTTAGTTTTATCAATGGCAACTTGACGGCAAATAACCTCAAGGGGCAATTGTTTTCACAACCGATACAGATATCTTTTGCGAGTAAAGAACAACAAGACAGCTACCATGTGGACGCCGACCTGTCAGGCAATTGGGATTTGGCTGAATTAACTGAGTCACAAATTATCTTGAATCCGCTGAAATTATCAGGGCAGTTAGATTGGGCCGCAGCGGTAAACTTTGATAATCTGCTGGCCGGCGGTTATCAGTATAATGTTGCCTTTAATTCTGGCACAAGGGGAGTAGATATGGCACTGCCTTTTCCCTTTGAAAAAAATGCGCTGCAGTCCTGGCCGACAGATATTGTTGTTTCCGGTGATCAGCTCAGCAGTACTGTTGAAGCAAAAATAAAAAACAAATTGTGGTTTGGCGGCACCTTGGACTATCAGCAAAAACAAAATGACATTCCCTATTTTTTGCTCAATATAGGCACGGATACAGCCTCTGTAATGGATAAAACCAAGCAGGTTATTAATGTTAATCTCGAGAGCCTGGACATCGCCAGCTGGTATCAGCAATGGGTCTTATTTAGCGAGCGGAAGACTAAAAGGACTGTGCAGGAAGTAAGCAGTCGAGCGATTGAGTTGGATGAAATTAACTTCAATATCAAACAGGCTGATTTATTTTCACAACCCTTAAATAACTTAAGTGTGCGGGCTGTTAACGATCATAAAAAGTGGGATGCGACAGTTGACTCTGATAATTTACTGGCTGCTGTGCAATTGCGCAACGGAGAGCCTGTACGACTTGATTTTAATATCAAAAAGTTGAATTTCCAATCGCTGGATTTATCAAATATCAACACAGATCAAGAGCCGGATGCGGAGAATCAAGCACAAGATCGTAATTTATTGAAGGATTACCCCGAAATTTTGGTTGATTGCTTAGCCTGTGTTTATGGCGATATAAACTTATCACCAATGCGTCTGCATATTTTTCCTAATAAAAAAAATCTTAATATTAATTACATTAAAATTGGCGATGAAAAAGAATTAAGCGAAATATCTGGCGTTTGGGATCAGCATAAAACTAACCTGATTGTTAAAAGTGTCGGTGACCAGGACAATGATATTGTAAAAAGACTCGGTTATACTAGTCCAATGATCTATTCTAAAGCTGAATTAAGCGGGGCTTTTAATTTAGATTCTTTAAATGGTAATTTTTCTGCCAAATTAACAGATGGTGCTATCACTGAGGTTAATGATAACGGTGCGCGTTTATTAAGTCTGTTCAGTCTTGATGGTATTCGCCGTACGCTGAACAATGAATTTAACAATGTATTTTCGAAAGGTTTGAATTTTGATCAAGTAAGCTTTTCAGGTACTATTACCGATGGAATTGTTAAAAATGATGATA
>DATBNI010000483.1:0-1537 GCA_036554425.1 Psychromonas sp. | reverse complement strand
CCCGGCCAGTATTTTTTAGACGCTCAGAGCGCTTAATGCCGTTAATGAATCTATACTTTACAGGTCTTGTCTAACCAATAAAGGAGAAAAATATGCGTTTATTAATTTATCTCATCCTCGGTTTGTTGTTTATGCCATTGGCCAATGCAGGCGGAGAATACGTTAACTATCAAGTTGCCGGTAAATCCTATCAAGGTTATTTTGTTAATCCATCTCCCGATGCTCCGCTGGTATTACTGTTACATGATTGGGATGGGTTGACAGATTATGAAGTCAAACGTGCCGAAATGCTGGCGGACTTAGGTTATGCGGTATTTGCAGCGGATCTCTTTGGTGAGGGGGTCAGACCGACAGAGATTAAAGATAAGCAGCAGCATACGGGAGCACTTTATAAAGACAGGCAAAAATTGCGTGATTTGATCAAGGGCGCCTACGATTTTGCTATTGCCAAAGGTGCACCTGCAAATAATACAGTCGTGATGGGATATTGTTTTGGCGGCGCGGCGGTATTGGAATTCGCGCGTTCAGGTATAGATGTTAAAGGTTTTGTTACTTTTCATGGCGGATTAGAAACACCAGCAGGTCAGGATTACAAAAATACTAAAGGTAAATTGTTAATATTCCATGGCAGTGCGGATACCTTTATTCCGATGCAGGTCTTTGCTTCACTCGCTAATCAATTAGAGGCAAGTGGAGTGGAACATGAGATGACAACCTACAGCGGCGCACCCCATGCTTTTACAGTTTTTGGCACTGAGTCTTACCGTGAAGATGCCGATAAAAAATCCTGGAAAAGATTTATTGAATTTCTTGATACCACGCTTAAATAATTTATTAATGCAGAAATGATAACCCGGCGAATAAACGGGACAAAATGTTATTCAAGCAATTTAAGTTTGCTCTATTTATCAGCTGGATTGGGGATAAAAAAGAGGTTAAGTCTAACCTCTTTTTGTTTGCAGCAATTATTCCTATGAGATTTGAATTTTGCGAACCTCGCTGCCGGTTGGTTTTGCTTTTGGCGCGGTGAGTTTTAATAAACCATTGACCAATTCGGCTTTTATTTCTCCTTCTTTAATATTTTTCCCCACATTAATACTGCGGCTAAAGAAACCACTTCTTATTTCTTTTCTGATAACATTATCTACTTCAGATTCTTTTTCTTCATGCATCTTAGCTTCTATGGTCAATAAACCATCCTGGAGCTGGACATTGATATCCTTTTTTTCTACACCGGGTAGCTCAGCAACGAAGACGTATTTATCATCTTTTTCAATAATATCTACGCGAGGTTCAAAATAACCCTCTGTACCTTTCAGTTTGTTTAATGCAAAAAAATCGTCGAATATATGTTCAGGACTTAACCATTGGCTTCTTGGCACTATGTTCATCATTTCCTCCTCAATTACATATCTAATATTCCGAGAAAATTATTTTCTCGCTTAAAGTATAGAACATATGTTGGAAGAACAGCGGCACGGCTAGCCTAAAAAAGTGATATTTATTTGATTTGATTTGATTTGGTTTGATTTGATTT
>DATBNI010000440.1:0-2866 GCA_036554425.1 Psychromonas sp. | reverse complement strand
CCATATTAACCAATGCATCACCGACTGTTATATTTCTTACCTGCGCAACTTTAGCTATATCGTGAAGCGCTGGGTTTGATGATAAAGATAGAATCATTCGCTGTTTAAATTCTTTGTCTGACATTTCCATATTAAATCCTTAGCCGCTATTGCGGCTTTTTGGTTATGTTGTATTTATCCATTAGGTCGCCAAATAAATAATAGGCGTTAGCTTCTGATGGGTGTGAATTATTTTCCATGTGCTTTAGGGTTAGCTCCATTAAGTCATCGCGCAACTCTTCAGCTGGCGTTTTTGGCTTTGAACAGTCATTTTTACCAGCCAACGCAAAGCCACAATCATCAAGAGTTACAAGCATTAGCATGTGATTGTATTTAGCTGCTACTTTCCATTTAGTGCTTTTAAAGATAACCTCATCACCAACTTGCGGCCACACCTTAACCTTATCACCACCACCAAATAAGAGGTTGTCGCCGTTGTTTTTTATCGCATCAAGCTCGCTAGCCATTCTTTCTTGCTGTTTTTTTAGGTGTTTACTAAATGGGGATAATTCATTGGACGGCTTTTCAATAGCCGAATCCTCAACAACCGTAACCTCCACAGTCCTGCCACTTGTTGATTGAATGGTTGTAAATGACAAATCCAATCCTGTGTTGTTTGTAAAGATAACCTCTACGTAGTTTGGTGTCGGCGTACTACTTTTCAGGTTTACATACAGATTTTCAGTATTGTCAGGGTTTATGTTTTTAAATGGTCCGTTACTCTTCTCAATTTGATTCATTTCGAAATCTTCCTCCGGTGTTGATATTGGTGCTATATCACGCTCAATGTCGCGGTTAACTTTGCTTGCTGATGGTTTAGGTGGTAATGGGATGGTTATTTTTTTACCTCCAAGTCTGCTTACTGAGTATTCATTATGGAAAAATAAAAGCTCACCTTTATAAATAGCAAAATAACGATCTAGCTGAGATGCGTACTCATTAACTTTTATATCGTTATTTTCACACATAAACCTAATAAAACCAGCTTGCTCTGTTGATTCAACTATACCCCAAGTGTTTGATAGGAATTCTGGCGTGATGTTTTTGAACATTCGCCCATTTAAACCGGTGTGAATACCACCACCTATTTTGACACCCAGCTCATTTGACACCATTAAATATTTATTTCCGGTTACCGCCTCGCCTATGTATGGATATTTTTTATCGCTCATTTTGCATCTCCATTAATTAAATTTCACACACAGCATAATATTAAAAATAAACCTTGTAAAGTGTTTTGTTTAATATTATATTTAGGTATGAATTAATTTATGGAGAGTTAAAGTGAAAAATTGTAATGATTGCAGGTATGCGGTAAACCATGAGGATGGGTATTCAAATTACACGGTAACTGGCATTGATTTTACTTGCCTTCTAAATAAGCATCCTGACAACGGGTTTGATGTTTGGTATGGCGAGTCAAAGGAGCTAAGTCAAGCTGATAAATGTGGTAGCTATACATACAGCGAAAATGCTCCGGCTTACTTTGATGTAGATGGTGAAATAAATCCAGAAGAAGCTTTTTGTGGCGACTCTGAATTGATAGAAATGTGGAATGCTGGAGATTTTTAAAATGATAACAATACACGCAAAAGAAGCCGCAGAAGCCGCGCAGAATATTAATCGCGAAGATTGGGTGAATGGTGCAACTGCTTTGATTATGAAAGGTAATTACCAATACGACCGTAGTACACATCATAGCAAGGAGGCGTTTATATCGCTTGGCAATGTTATGGAGGATGTAATGGGCATGGATAGCGTTAAAGATTTAGTGATTGATTGGCTGCATGGCGCTGAGTGTTGCGATAGACGTGATAACCTTAAAGCTATAGTTGAGAATGAAATAGGCGACTTACTGTCACAAATGGCAGATGATTTTAATGTAGGGGTTAGATGATATGAAATTACAATTGCCAAAAGGTGCAGATATTAAAAGCATGGAATTTCACTTAAGTAGAGAAGATGCAGCTAAACTACATTCAGAGCTTTATAGCATGGGTGAACTCGAATGCAGAGTTATCGAGATAAAAGGTAATAACTATGCTATTGATAGTGTAAGTTTTGAGTTTCAGTCGCCTCTCACTGATTCGTTAATTTTCAAACCTGATCATCCTAAAGTTAAGGCAAGTATTTCTTTATATAAATTAAAAGGTGAAGATAATGAGCAAAGCTACAAATGAAATGATAGGCTCAGCAGAAAAGCTAAACATAAATAATGGTGAGTTTTTAATTGTGAAAATAGACCTTAAAAAGTTTGGTCAATTATCATGGGCGAAAATTGATAATTTACGCAGGGCTTTTGGTGAAACTAAAGTGCTTATTGCTGACTCTAGTTTTGAGTTTGAAAAAGCTAGCATTGATGACTTAGAGAATATGTTGAAACAATTAAAAGGTGAAGACAATGAATAATATTGAATGGAAAGAAGGGGCAGTGTGCTTTGCGAATGGTAAGCAGTTTTATGCAGCTGATAGCGGTCTTTTATTTAGTTATGATGATACTGTCGCTATGAGCTGTAGTAAAACACTTAATTATGACGATTTCCAACTAAACGAAATACGCCAAGGTGATTATATTCAAGCGCAAGATCTAGATACTGAGCAAAAGTATAATGATGCAGTAGCGGTGTTTGGGTTATTTGGATTTGCGCGTAATGGTAAGTTTGCTTTAGATTATAAAGGCTTTATGCGACACAAGAATGAAGATTGCTTGGTATGTTTTGACGGTATTTTGATGGGTATAAAATCAACACACTTACAATGCAAGCGCAAAACAACCTACCCACAACTAATGGCAATCGGTAAGTTAAAGCGAGCTATGATTGAGCGT
>DATBNI010000551.1:0-1694 GCA_036554425.1 Psychromonas sp. | reverse complement strand
CCCCTATCGCCTCGGAACCGGGTGGATTTATCAATACCATACTCGCGGGCAGGTCCGAACGCGACAAGCACGATTTTTTCGTGATTGTATTTTTGATTTGCCGATTCGATTTTTACTGGATGAAAACTATCTGACTGAGCCAAAGATAATGGATATGGCTGTGTTGGGGTATGATTTTTCAAGCCTAAAATCATCGTCAAGCGGGCATTTTAAAACGGCGGAATTGGATAATATTGTCAAAAAATCTCAGCGTGTCACACCTAAGATTATCGAACAGGTGATTGAGACGGCAAAAGATCGCCTCGGGGTCATGATTTTTGCTTCAACAGTCAATCATGCACAAGAAATTATGGGCTATTTAAGCGCAGAAAATGCAGCTCTGGTGATAGGGGATACCCCGCTTGAAGAGCGTGATCGTATTATTAACGCTTTTAAACAACGCAGCATTAAATATCTGGTTAATGTGTCAGTATTAACCACAGGATTCGATGCCCCGCATGTGGATTTGATAGCCATTTTACGTCCAACGGCATCCCTCAGCCTGTATCAGCAGATTGTCGGACGGGGTTTGCGCCTGTTTGCGGGCAAAAAAGATTGTCTGGTGATGGAGTTTGCGGGCAACAGTTATGATTTATACCAACCTGAATTGGGTGAACCTAAACCCGATAGCGACAGTGAAATAGTCACTATTCCTTGTCCCGCTTGCCGCTTTAATAATAACTTCTGGGGGAAAATGGATCCCGCCGGGTTTGTGATTGAACACTATGGCAGACAATGCCAGGGTTATGCTAACAATGAGCAGGGTGAACGGCAAATATGCGGTTATCGTTTTAGGGCTAAGTTTTGTGAACTCTGTGGTGCGGATAATGATATCGCCGCGCGACAATGCCATCAGTGTGCCCACGTGCTGGTGGATCCCGATAAAAAATTGCGCGAAGCGCTTAAGCTCAAGGACGCGTTGATTATAAAATGTGCTGAGCTAAGATTAGAGCCCGGAAAAAATAAATTTGGCAAAGCGCAACTTAAGGTCACTTATATTAGCGATCAGGGTGCAGAGCTTAACGAATTTTGGCAGCTTTCGACTAAAACGCATAAATCTGATTTCTTAAATCGATTTATTAAGCCGCATTTAATTGATCGTCATCATCCCTTTACAGAAACCGCGCCGAGTAAGATTTTTAATAATCAGCACCGACTGCGGCCTCCTGAGATAGTTATCGCCAGAAAAAAAGGTCGTTTTTGGACCATCAGCGATAAATTGTTTGATCTTGAGCTGTATCAAAAAGACGCTGTTTTATAACTAGTCTCCTTTTTCCCAATGAGTTGTTTAAATTAATAAACCGGGATCGGCCAATAGCAGTTATGTTATACCGATTCCACTCATTGGGTGATCCGTTTAGGCCTGGAAAAAAGGGATGAAAACAAGGCGTAAATTTAAGTAACTGTTGTTTTAATTTAAAAATAAATAACAAAGACTAAAACGGCGTTGTATGTCTAGCGGACATTCATTTTAACCGGCACAAATGAATGGATTGGGTATTAGTCTGTTTTTTTTGCCAGGGTTTTGAGCATACCGGCAGTGACCAGGGTGATTCCTTTTTTTGTCACACGGAAACCGTTGGCTATATCCTGCTCCCGGTCATAACCAATGGTTAAACCAGCAGGAATACGACAGCCACTATCAACGATAACCA
>DATBNI010000400.1:0-8051 GCA_036554425.1 Psychromonas sp. | reverse complement strand
TAAAGCAGATTGCCTTATAAAACCACATTAACCAGCCTCTGCTTTACTTGAGCTGTTAAGCGGATTGCACTTATTCACAAGCAATCCGCCCGCGACTGCCCTTTTTATTGAATTTTCCAGTAGACTGGCCGTTTTTTGTCTAACACTTTTCACGGGAAATCATTTTGCAGACACTTGCGCAGCTCAAATCGGGCGAATTAAGCGGGATTAAACGATTAAGCTTATCTGAAAACTTAACCTCATTCCCGATCGAGATTTTATCACTGGCGGATAGCTTAGAGATTCTTGATTTATCCAATAATCAGTTAACCTCATTGCCACAAGAGCTTGCCCAGTTAAGCAAGCTTAAAATTATTTTTGCATCAAACAACCTCTTCGAAATATTACCTGAAGTACTGGGTCAATGCGTTAATTTAGAAATGGTCGGTTTCAAAGCAAATAATATAAACCGGGTTCCTGCCAATTCCTTACCCGCCAGGTTACGCTGGTTGATATTAACCGATAACCGCATTGAAGTTTTACCTGACGCTTTGGGTGAACGGCCACGACTGCAAAAATTGGCACTGGCGGGTAATCGTTTAATAAAGCTGCCAAAAACCCTGGCTCAGTCTGCAAACCTTGAGCTAGTCCGTATTTCAGCCAATCGACTGACGGAATGTCCAGAGCAATTGCTGGGGTTACCTAAGCTTGCCTGGTTTGCTTTTTCGGGTAACCCCTTTAGCCGCTCAGATGTTAAGATCAACGCTGTGCCAACATTACCCTCATCCAGCTTTACCTTACAAAAGGTGCTGGGCCGGGGTGCCTCCGGCGTTATCTCAAAAGCGTTTTGGAACAGTCCTCAAACCGACTTCCCCGATGATATTGCGGTGAAAGTCTTTAAGGGTGAAGTCACCAGTGATGGTTATCCGCAAGATGAATTACAAGCCTGCTTGAAAGTCGGCCATCATGCCAATTTAGTGCAATCCATAGCGCAAGTGAATGAACATGAGTATTTAGCCCTGATCATGACGTTAATACCGCCGCACTATAATAATTTGGGGCTACCGCCCTGCTTTAAAAGCTGTACCCGCGATACTTTTACGCCGGGCTTTAGCTTATCCATTACGCAAATTGAGAAAATCGTTGCTCAGATGGAAGAAGTATTTGCACATTTACATGAAAATCAGGTCTGCCATGGCGACTTATATGTGCATAACACCCTGTTTGATGAACAGGCGAATATCATTTTTGGCGACTTTGGTGCTGCCACTATGTACCATATGCTGACTGATGCGCAGCAGCAGAAAATCAAGCGAATCGAAGCGCGCGCACTGTCTTATTTTATTGATGATCTGTTAAGTATTTGCGCCGAAGAGGATCAGCTCTGCAGCAATTTCAAGCATCTCAAGCAACGCCTTAGCCATTAAAAAAACGAAGAAGCAGGCATTGCGGGAAAGATCCTCACAATGCCCTTAGGGTTAATATTAATGCATCAGGCATCAGCCAGGTCAAAGCGATCCAGGTTCATCACTTTGTTCCATGCCGCCACAAAATCACGGACAAACTTATCCTGCGCGTCCGCACTTGCGTAGACTTCGGCCAAGGCGCGAAGCTCGGAGTGAGAACCGAAAATAAGATCAACACGGCTGCCGGTAAACTTCAGATCCCCCGTCATACGGTCTCTGCCTTCAAAAACATCTTCTTTTTCCGAAACGGGCTTCCACCTTATCCCCATGTCCAGCAGATTGACAAAAAAGTCATTGCTCAGCACTTCCGGACGCCGGGTGAAAACGCCCAACTTAGATTGCCCGAAGTTAGTATTCAAGACGCGCAACCCGCCAATAAGCACCGTCACCTCAGGGGCGCTCAAGGTCAATAACTGCGCCCGATCCACAACTAACCTCTCGGCCTGTATCAAACACCCGCTCTTGAGGTAGTTACGAAAGCCATCGGCTGCGGGCTCGAGCACGGCGAAGGACTGCACATCGGTTTGTTCCTGCGAAGCGTCCATGCGGCCGGGGGTGAAAGGAACCTGAATATCCTGACCGGCATTTTTCGCAGCCTGCTCGACAGCCGCACAGCCCCCAAGCACGATCAAATCAGCAAGAGACACCTTGCCATCAGAGTGCGAGTCATTAAACTCTTTCTGAATCTTCTTCAGGGTCTGCAATACTGTCGCCAGCAGCACAGGCTGATTGACCTCCCAGTCTTTCTGGGGAGCGAGACGAATACGCGCGCCATTTGCCCCGCCGCGTTTGTCGCTGCCGCGAAATGTTGAAGCCGAAGCCCAGGCTACCGAGACTAACTGACCGATGGACAGATCTGCAGCAAGGAGTTTTTCCTTAAGCGCGGCGATCTCCTGATCTGTTATCAATTCAGGCGTTGCCGCAGGAACAGGATCCTGCCACAACAGCTCTTCGCCGGGAACGTCCGGCCCGAGGTAACGGGAAACAGGCCCCATATCCCTATGGGTCAGCTTGTACCACGCACGCGCGAAGGCATCAGCAAGCTCATCCGGGTTTTCATGAAAGTGCCGCGAAATTTTCGCGTAGACAGGATCCATTTTCAGAGCCATGTCCGCAGTAGTCATCATAGGCGGGTTTTTCTTCGACGCTCTATGGGCATCGGGCACAACGCACGCAGAGGCCTCTTTAGGGGTCCACTGCTGCGCACCTGCAGGACTTTTGCTGAGCACCCACTCGTAGTTAAAAAGGTTATCGAAGTAACCGTTGTCCCATTTTACAGGGTTA
This sequence comes from Psychromonas sp., assembly GCA_036554425.1. GTDB lineage: Bacteria > Pseudomonadota > Gammaproteobacteria > Enterobacterales > Psychromonadaceae > Psychromonas. Next base: position 5,322 of record DATBNI010000400.1, on the reverse strand, counting down.
TTCGTCCATGCGCCTTCCAAGCCGCTGCTGATCGTATCTGCTGCATTGCCGCTACCTAAACTATTGGCCCAACCTAGACCCTGATTTTGAATACCCGCAGCTTCGGGCTCCGGACCGACATATTTACTCGGATCGGCGGCGCCATGGCATTTGCCAAAAGTGTGTCCACCGGCAACCAGCGCAACGGTTTCATAGTCATTCATCGCCATACGGGCGAAGGTCTCGCGAATGTCTTTGGCGGAAGCAAGCGGATCAGGATTTCCGTTTGGCCCTTCCGGATTAACATAGATCAATCCCATCTGCACAGCGCCGAAAGGGTTATCGAGTTCCCTGTCGCCGCTGTAGCGCTGATCGCCCAACCACTCGGTTTCAGCTCCCCAGTCAATATCTTGTTCAGGCTCCCAGATATCCTCTCGTCCGCCGCCAAAGCCAAACAACTTCAGTCCCATAGATTCTATGGCACAGTTACCGGCAAGGATCATAAGATCTGCCCAGGAGATTTTACGGCCGTATTTCTGCTTGAGCGGCCAGAGTAAGCGCCGCGCCTTGTCCAGGCTGACGTTGTCGGGCCAGCTGTTGAGGGGCGCAAAACGTTGAGAACCGGAGCCCGCACCGCCACGGCCATCGCTGATCCGGTAAGTGCCTGCGCTGTGCCAGGCCATGCGGATAAAAAACGGTCCGTAATGGCCCCAGTCTGCCGGCCACCACGTCTGCGAGCTGGTCATCAAGACTTCCAGATCTTTTTTAAGGGAGGATAAATCGAGGCTGTTGAACTCTTCTGCGTAATTAAAGTTGTCATCCATAGGATTGGACAGGGAGGAATGCTGGCGCAGAATATCAAGCCGCAATCGGTTCGGCCACCAGTCAGCGTTTGACCTGCCGCCACCTGCTGTGTTTCTGCCCGCTCCACCCATCACCGGACACTTGCTCTCATTAGACATAACGTCATCTCCTATTATCCCCTGATAACATTTACAGGGCTCCTTTGAGGATAGTATTTCACTGTTGATAGGGCTAATTGATTTTATGAATTGTGGCGATAGGTTTTATGAATAATAAAAAACGATACGGCCCGTTGAGTGAACGTGGGAGCGTTAAACCACACCGTTTTTTATCCATTTCTGCGCATGCCCCTTGATGTAAAGTTACCCTAATACCGGCTTATTAAGCAGCGTCAATATCCGCTAAGAGAGGTAATGAATTGGCAGAACAGGTGCAGGGTTGGGTTAACTGACGTAACAGATCACGCACCGAGCCTATGCCAAGATAACGTCCCTTATCCGCAATAATAAAATGCCGGGATAATTTTTCATTATCGCCGCCAGTGAGCAACTGAACAACGTTATCCAGTCCCGTATTTGCTTCTACAATGACCGGCGAGGCGATCATGCTTTCGCAGATAAGTTTATTTTCATGCAGGGCTTTCCCCTCGGGCGTAGAAAATAAAGCTGAAATATGTTCGCGTAATATCATACCAACAGGTTTATTCTCTTTAACCACAGCAATAGCATGCAGTCCGGGGTGTTGATAAAAATAATCCAGCACAGCTTGGCTTGTTTGATTAAAATTCACGGGGGTGATGATTTGCAATAACGCCCCAGCCACGGATTCAACTTTAACCGGAATATGCACTGAACGAGCACGATTTTGAATCACGACAGAGACAGTCGCCGATGGAAATAACATTGGCCTGGCAAATAAAAAACCCTGATAAATACTTATCCCCAGTTCCTCTAACTGCCAAAATTCTGCTTCTGTTTCTATTCCTTCTGCAATAACCTTGGCATTGATACTCTGCCCTAAATTTAAGATGCTTTTGATAAACTCACGTTTTATCGGATCTTTGTCACACTGATCAATAAAATACCTATCTATTTTAACATAATCAGGTTTCACCTCAGACCACAGTTTCAACCCCGCATAACCCGCGCCCAAATCATCAACCGCAATTTTAAAACCAAGGTCACGATAATAAATTAAGGCTTTTTGCAGAATTTCAGGATCGTCGATCGGATATTTTTCACTCAGTTCTATCACTACCTGATCCGGTTTTAAATTATGCTCTTTTAAGTAAGAAAGTGTTTTACCCTGCGGATGATCAGATTGTAAAAACACCATAGGGTTAACATTAATAAACAATAACCCTTTCAGTGCTAATTCAACAAAGCGGGCAATGGATATTGCCCGGCAAACAAGCTCTAATTCCGACAGTAAACCATATTCAATAGCAGCATCAAAAAGCGCTTGAGGATTATGAAAAGGACTGTCCGAAGGCCCTCTGATTAACGCTTCATAACCATAAACCTCACCGCTATCGGTTGCATATATTGGCTGGAATAACGAAGTTAACTGCCCGGTGGTGATAATCTCTTCTAGATGTTCGTATAACTTCATATTGTGCTTCATCTTGAGTACAGTTTTTACAGTTTATGGCATTAATATGAAACAAATATGACAATGTAAAAACAGATATTAATACTGTATTTCTGGCCATTTTATTTTTGTGCTGTCTATTGCGTTCCTGCAGCTTGTCGGTTCATTGCCGCTATAATTGCGGCATCCCCAAAATTCACCGCGCGCACTTTTTCGCAGCACCATTTCGGCGCCACATTTTTCGCACAACGGGAAAATATTTTGACAGCTTTGATTTAAACAGCTTTTAAAGCCTTTATAACGGGTTCTGGACATCACACCTTGACAACTTTCGCAGCCTCTTTCTTTATGATCACAAAGCGGAAAGTATGAACATGAAAAGAAAGAACCGAAACGACTTATCCTCGCTTTAAGCGTGCCAGTTTCACAGACTAAACAGTTAATCTGCTCAACAAAAGCTTGATTAACTGTGATCCCGAATTCATTAAGCTCAACGTCATGATAGTCAATCAACTCTTTAACAAAACAGCTCGCGTCCCCCATATCAGCAAGGATATAAACCCTGTCTTTTGCGCGGGTTAGCGCCACATAAAATAAACGCCTTTCTTCTGCATGTTCAAATTTTTCTTCTTTTGCGAGTAACGCATCTAAAATGGCAGGTGTGGCTTTACTGGAGGGGAAACCATGCTTACCCGATTTTAACCCCATGATCAGCACATAATCGGCTTCCTTACCTTTAGCTGCATGAAATGACTGTGTTTGTATATTAAGCATGGGGTATTGATTGTTTAAACGGCAAAGGCTTGCTTTGCTTGGTAATTGAAACCAAAAACGAGCGAGTAAATAGACTGTTGCGGGTTGGTTAACCTTACGCTTAATAGCCGTTAACACTTGATCAATTGCCCCATTGGCTATTTCATCAATTATTTGCTCACCCTGCGCAGGTAAACCATCCGCACTTTTTCGTAAGATTGAAACAGCAGGTCTGTCTACCTGCTTAACCGACTTAATGGTTTTATTTATTTGTGCAGGATTTTTACTGACAAAATCAGTTGCCACCCGCCCGATGCGATTATTGAACCGGAAGGTCTGATCTAATTCAGTTTGGGTTGTCGGGCCAAAATAATGCTCAAAGCCGGTGATCAAAGACACATCGGCACCGCTGAAACGATAGATGGCCTGCCAGTCATCCCCAACAGCAAAAACAGAACTGCCTTGATGACTGTCGCGTAAAGCCTTAACTAAACGCGCTCGCGGCTCTGAAATATCCTGAAATTCATCAACCATAAGATAACGCCAGGGAGCAATAAATCTTCCTGCCTCGACATAGGCAAGTGCTTTGATAATCATATCTTCAAAGTCTATTTCATGACGATTTAATAACCTTGCTTGATAAGCACTTAAAACAGGTTTGAGTAATGCCAATGCTGCTGCTGTTTGTTTGGCATCGGCAGATTCGCTGATCACCCATTTTTCTGACTGCTCATCCAAGCAGGCCGCTTTATAGAGTCCGACCAGTTTAGCAAAAATCTCCGCAAGCACGCTGATCCGCCCGGTCTCCTTTAACGTTGCCAACATCGCATCATCCGGCAACAATTCATATTCAATCTGTTTATCTTTTAGGGATTTATCCAGTGAATTGAGTAACATCCCGTTTTTATGCTGAGCATAGGTTAACTCGATACATTGGCTATTATTTTTCTGGTGAGTGTCACGTTTCCATTGTATCGAGGCATGGTATTGGGCTTTATCGATGTAAGGCGCGGTATCACCATTTTCATCTATTCCATAATATTCAATATAAATATTTAACTCTGGCAGGAAAAAATCAGGCTGATATTGCCTATTATCTGCCGTTTTCAGATCAACTGTGTAAGGCGCCTCATACTGGTATGCAATGCCATGGTTGAATAACCAATTGGCAATATAGAGTTCAGCAAAACTTTTTACTTTATCGCCTTTTAAACTGCGGATATCGTTATCGGTTAGATATTGGTAATACTCACCCAGAGTAGCAAACTCAACATGATTCTTTTCAACATAATAATATTTACTGAAATATTCCAACACTAAATGCCGGTATTGCGCTTGATCATTGATTAAATGTTCAAAGCAATTTTGCACCCATTTAGCCTTGGCTTTTTCGTCCTGTGCAAAGTCAGATAAGTTTGCTTTTCCGCCTTCAACCTGTGCAATGATATTAAGCCCGAGGCTATGGAAGGTTGTCGCGCTGATTTTATCTGTGCCCAGCTTGTCTTTTATTCTTTGATCCATTTCATCCGCGGCTTTTCGGCCATAGGCTAATAGCAAAATGTCACCATGAGCAGCCTGCTGGCTGTTCAGCAGGTAACCTGCTCTCCCGACCATAACACTGGTTTTACCCGTGCCCGCGCCCGCTAATAACAAATTGTTATCGTCATCGATAATACAGGCTCTGCGCTGCCGCTCGGTTAAGGGATTACTTTCAACCTGGTCAAAAAAGGCTTGATGTGTTTGTAACTGTTTCTGGATATAGCTTTCACGGCAAAGTGTTATCTGTTGCTCCTGCCAATGATGATAGTGCGCTAATGCCTTGATTATTTTTGCAAGGCTTTCTACCCCTAGGCTTGATGCGGCCCAGGGAAACCATCTGTTGTATTCTTTGGCGATCGCCCGTTGCATGGTTTTAAGGGTCGACTGGCGCAGATAACGACTGTTAATTACTTTTTTAATTTTAGTTAATAACCCGAGCAAGCGATTTTTATTCGCCTCGGCCCACCACCCTTCACAGTCCGTTTTATGTTTTTTTTCACAGTTATAAGCAAGGTTTTTTAGCACGTAGGTTTGATCGGCAATGCGGAAAATGACGGTTTTACCCAGCCACCCGAAACTGAATGTTGGCGGTGAAATCAAGGCTTGCCAGCTGATTTCTGTTGGAATGTTTTTAACTAACAACACCACCCCGTCAGG
>DATBNI010000372.1:0-2891 GCA_036554425.1 Psychromonas sp. | reverse complement strand
CAGCGATGCGCCCAGATTGAGAAAAGAACAGGCAATTTGGGTATCAAACAGTGTGAAATTGAGATCACCTTTATGTTCCCGTATAATTTCCAAATCCTCACTGCCGGCATGCAAAATTATATTTTTATTATCAATAGCCTGCCAAAAACTTGATAGGTCACCAACAGCAATAGGATCTATTAAGGTGATGCGTTCATTTTGAGATATCTGTAATAGGCCTAAATTTGCCAAATAAGTACGGGTGCGGACAAATTCTGTATCAAGTGAAATCGGGCTGCCATCAAGGGTTGTTATAAAATCATGCAATTGTGCTGTTGTAGTAATTATTTCAAATTGCATCGGTGCAACCTATATATTATTGATTTAAAGAGGGGCTATATTACGTAATTAATGGCTGATCTGCCATTGATATTCACATTTTCCGTGCAGTTATAAAGATTTACTTTAAATGAATAGATATTCTTAATAATTGCATAGGAAAACCCTTTAAGACCTGAAAAAGCAATAATATGTTATTAATATAGTCCTTTTTTTGTTCATATTTAGAGTTAACACTTTGATTTTAAATGGGACAGTATGCTCTATCCAATTAATGGAGAAATTGAATACAGATTTAACTAGAATGCAGTATTTGATCTTGCTATATTGTTATATTGAGATCGATCAATTAGAATAAATTTTCTAAACGGAACAAAACAACCTATATCTGCCAGTGACTGTTATTTATGGGATCATAGGGCTTAATAGTAAAAGCATAGAGGGTGGTAAGGAAAAAAATGACTAAAACAATGTATGAAAAAATATGGGATGCGCATTTGGTTTATGAACCAGAGTCAGGCTCTCCAATTCTGTTTGTTGACAGACATCTAATGCACGAAGTGACCAGTCCTCAAGCTTTTGAAGGGCTTAAACTGCAAAATCGCAAAGTGCGCAACAAGCATAGTATCTTAGCCACTATGGACCATTGTGTTCCGACAAAAAATCGCACCGAAATTGTTGATCCTATTGCGGCAAAACAGATCCAAACCATGGCTGTTAACTGTAAAGAACATGATTTAAACCTTTATGACATGAGCAATGTTAACAACGGTGTTATCCATATAGTTGTGCCTGAGCATGGTTTTGTTCACCCCGGCATGGTTGTTTGTTGTGGTGATAGCCATACGGCAACGCACGGTGCATTTGGTACACTCGCCTTTGGTATAGGTACTTCTGAAGTTGAACATGTAATGGCAACACAAACATTACAACAACAAAGATCAAAAACATTGCTTATCAAAGTAGAAGGGAAACTTTCTAAATATGCAACGGCTAAAGACATTGCATTAGCCATAGTTGGCAAGACAGGTACCGCTGGCGGTACAGGTTATGTTATTGAATTTGCTGGTGATACTATTGTTAACCTGTCTATGGAAGGACGTATGACTCTGTGTAATATGGCCATAGAAGCGGGCGCACGTGCAGGTCTTATTGCACCGGATCAAACCACCTTCGATTACCTTGAAGGCAAAGAGTTTGCACCTAAGGGCGCAGATTGGGATTCGGCCGTTGCTTATTGGAAAACGCTTCCTTCTGACCAGGATGCTGAGTTTGATAAAGTGATCAGCCTTAAAGCTGAAGATATCGCGCCGCAGGTTACCTGGGGGACTTCACCGGAACAGGTGATTTCAGTGAATGGATTCATTCCGGCACCCACTGATTTTGATGACGCAGTTAAAGCACAGGCTTGTAAAAATGCGCTTAAATACATGGACGTGACAGCAGGCCAGAAAATAACCGACGTTAATGTCAATATTGTATTTTTAGGCTCTTGTACTAACGGCCGTATTGAAGATTTTCGTTCGGCAGCTGAGATGATTAAAGGCAAAAAAGTTGCCGCAGGTGTTCAGGCAATTGCTGTACCTGGTTCTTATCCTGTAAAAGAACAGGCAGAAGCTGAAGGTTTAGACAAGATTTTTCTTGATGCAGGTTGGGAATGGCGTGAACCTGGCTGTTCAATGTGTCTTGCTATGAACGGTGATGAATTAACCGACGGTCAACGTTGTGCTTCTACTTCAAACCGTAATTTCGAAGGTCGTCAAGGTAAGGGTGGACGTACTCACCTTGTTTCACCAGCCATGGCAGCAGCGGCATCTATTGCCGGACACTTTGTAGATATTCGAGATTGGGCATAAAAGGAACAATAATGGAAGCTTATAAAAAACACACTAGCATTGCGGCATTAATGGATCGCAGTAACGTTGATACGGACCAAATTATTCCAAAGCAGTTCTTGAAAAAAGTAGAGCGTACGGGTTTTGGTATTCACCTTTTTCATGATTGGCGTTTTCTGGCTGATAATGTCACCCCGAATCCTGCATTTGAGCTTAATAAACCTGTCTTTAAAGGCGCTAAAATTTTAGTTGCCGGTGAAAACTTCGGTTGTGGCTCTTCGCGTGAACATGCTCCCTGGGCGATCGCTGATTACGGTTTTAATACTGTTATTTCAACCAGTTTCGCTGATATTTTTTACAGTAACTGTTTTAAAAACGCTATTCTGCCCATTAGAGTCAGCAAAGCGGAACTGGCTGCATTAATGGCTGAGATTTCTGCGAATGAAGGGGTTCAATTTACCATTGATCTTGAAGCTGAAAAGTTAACCACACCGGGCGGCATCGTGATTCATATTGAAGTGGATCCCTTCCGTAAAGAATCCTTATTGGGTGGTCTTGACGATATCGCGTGGACCTTAAAACACGAAGATAAAATCACTGCTTTTGAAGAAAAACAAAAACAAACTTTACCCTGGTTATGGAAATAGTCGTTTTTATCTTCTAAAAAAACAAGATAAATTAAAAGGCGCATTTATTGCGCCTTTTTTATAAAAAATTTATCTGATTAAACCTGCTTTA
>DATBNI010000368.1:0-2043 GCA_036554425.1 Psychromonas sp. | reverse complement strand
TTTGCACGTTCAATCCACAATTCAAGCTTTGCTATGCGCTTTTGCATTCTATGATTGCGCTCGATTACGGGTACATTTTGCCGCATTCTTATGTGAGCGCGCTCACATAACTGATGAATTTCAGTGTTTCTTGTTAAACATTTAACTCTTATAAATTCATCAAGGATTAAGTCATTTTGATCAGTTGATTTTTGCAATTCTTGCTCAAGCTCAGCAATGCGCTTTTGTTGCTCACTCAATCTTTCGCTTGCTTCAAATATTGCCGCATTTGCAACTCCATCTTCACTATGTATTTCATTAGCTAAAATTTGCATTGCTTCAATTAATGTTTTAGTTTTTGATTTCATAAATTATCAACTCCATTTAGCAAGTTTAAAATTTCAAGCCTGTACCATTCGTTGCAGTCGTCATCAACAAGTTTAATTAACATTTTCTCTAGTTCTGAATTCTTCTTTCTAAGCTCGACAAGTTCTGCGTGTGCTAAATGCCAAGGTGTCCAGTAACCGTCATCCACATGCACTGCAATCGGCGTTTTTGGGCCTGTCCACTCTATACCGAACCTATCCAGTATCAATTCATCTGATGTTTTGCTGTCGTGTTTAGTCATTGGTAAACTCCGAACCTACTTGTAAGTGGCTTAATTCTTTTTCCGTATCTGCGTAAACATGCTCGGCAAACTTGTTGCCTGTATGATGAACAATAGCGCACCAATGACTCGGAAGCCCTGAATCACAATCGCTGTAATCTTGATATATTGTGTTTACTGATATGATTTTATTCATCACTTAAACTTCCTGTTATCAATCCACTTGCAAATTGTATCTTTGCCTGGCTCTTCTTTATCCCATACCAGCCAACAATAAAACACTGAGCTAGAATCTTTTGAAGCTAAACCACCCTTTGAGCAATTGATACGGCTAACATAAAAGTAAATTCGGCTTGGTGGTGTGTCCTGGTAAATCGTAGAGTAGCGTTTAGCGGTTTCTAGTGCTGTTACTCTGCAAAATATTATTACCTTGCTAGAAGCGATTTGAAGCGCCTTTAATATGAAGTCGTTTAATATGGTAAACGGCGGATTACTGATTACGTTTTTATAGTTAACACTCAGGTTTAAAAAATCAATTCCAGTTGAACCGTACCCATGATTATGCAAATCGATTGCTGTTACATCTGGGTTATATTGCTTTATTACTTCCGTAATATTTCCGGTGCCGCAACCAGCGTCTAAAATAGATCCGGTCAATTGCTCTCTTTTTGCTATGTCGTGAACTGCATCGAATGGAGTTGTATAGAGGTCATCCGTTCGTGCTTCTTTGTTTCTTCTTGTGTTTGGGCTTGCCATTTTATTTCGCCTTTTTTAAGTTAATGAAGAAACATAAGGCGCATGACCATCCGGCGGCCTCGGTCCAATCTTTCTCGTAAATTGAAAACGCAATATTACCCGCTATGGCTATCGCTATAATTATAGTTGGCATTTTCATTGCTTACCCCTTTTTTAATAGTGATCAACTTCTGAATTGATAACAAATAACCTGTAATTTATTAATCCAATTAATCCAAATATATCGACATTAGATCTGTGTGTGCTTGTAAATTTGTCGCCTTCTATCATGCAAAAACAAAAGTCTGGCACGTCTACACCTTCATCTAATTGCTTAGCTAAAATCCTTAGTTTTCTTGATGTTTCATTTGCTTCTAATTCATTCATTTATTACCCCTTGTTTATTCTTTGCCGTATAAGAATTTATGCAGCGCCTTTTTAGACTCTTTGCTAATAGCTGTATAGCAGTGATTGCGTCCGTTTATCTTATCCATTGCCATCCCTGGAAGCTTGCTTGCTCTATCCAGTACAGCAATTGCAGAGGCATCATTAAGCGGCTTTTGAAGTCTTGATTTAAAGAATGCTTTAACGTGATCCTTGTTCCACTTTTTATTATCCTGCTTTATTTCAGCGTGGAGAATTTCCGTTAATGTCATGCCTTCAATTAGTGATTCTTTATTTACTGGCATTGCTTACCCCTTTTAATTCTTGTGATTAACTGC
>DATBNI010000350.1:0-4662 GCA_036554425.1 Psychromonas sp. | reverse complement strand
CCCGCCATTTTAATCCCGGTTTTGCCGATACTAGGCAGTGAGCATCATAAAATGAATAAACCGGAAAAATTCACCATCCGCATTAACTTTCGCAAAAATAAAAACCAAGCGCCTGCAGATGAAAGCCGCTGTCACTACCATTGGGGTAGAATCATAGGCGTTTCCTTAGCTGTTATTGTAACCGGCGCCTCTCTGATTAGCGCGGGGTCCTACTATTTAAATCAAGATCAGATTGATAGTGAACAGGTAAAATCAGCCACAAACGAGGTAGCGGAAAAGCGCGTCGCCTCCCCTGCTTTAATGCCCCTTTCCTCTTTGAAAAAAGATGCCGTCAGAAAAAACACTGTTCCTGAAGAGACCGCAATCATTAAATCAACAGTAGCAGATACTCTTACGGAAGAGGCCGCAATTATTAAATCAGCGGAAACAGATACTGCTCCTGAAGACACTGCAGTCATTAAACCAGCGGAAACAGATACGGCTCCTGAAGACACCGCAGTCATTAAACCACCGCTAGCAGATACTGCTTCTGAAGAGACCGCAATCATTAAACCAGCGCTTGCAGATACTGTTTATCAAGACCTGTTTACTCAATCCCAGACAGTTATATTCTCCGCTAACGTCACTCGTTTTGTTATTTCCCAAGCAGTAGAAGGCAATGAGCCGATCGGCACTATCAGTGATATTCATTTTGATGATAACAATATTGCGACTGTGTATGCATACTCCGATGTCAGTGCATTAAAAGATAACATTATCTATTACCAATGGAGCTTAGATGGCAAAAATATAGCCAAGATCAGAGTAGATGTCGGCTCTGATCGTTGGAGAAGTTACTCAAGTAAGTTTATTCAGCCTGATATGCACGGTGAATGGAAGGTTGAGTTACAAAATAAGGAAGGGGAAAATCTCGCTAGCAATCAATTTCATTACTAGATTTAGTGCAGGCAGTGAGCAATCAGCAAATTAATCATACCCAAACCACTTGAAGAGGCAGATTCCTGCATTTTCAAGTGGCTTGGACATATTTTTCTGGCGATATGACTACTTGCCTTTGGCGTTATGGCGTTTCGGTTTTTGGGGTTTCTTTGGAGCATGAGCAACATTCGAGGCTGGCACGGCTAATTTGGGCTTAAACCCGGCAATCTCTTTGCGGGTAATAAATTCGCCCAAACGATTTTCGATAGCGCAAAGGTTTCTAAAATCATCTCTGGAAACAAATGAAATCGCCTCTCCCGATAAGCCGGCACGACCGGTACGACCAATTCGATGAACATAATCAGCGGCTTCGTCGGGTAAATCATAATTAACCACGCGAGCCAGTGAGTCAATATCTATACCACGTGCCGCAATGCCCGTCGCGACTAAAAAATGCAGTTGTCCCGATTTAAAGTCTGCTAATAGTTGTGTACGTACCGCCTGACTGCGTCCGCTATGGATAGCCTCAGCTTTAATACCCCGTTTTTCAAGCTGACTGACTAACTTAGCCGCGCCGCGCTTTGTTTCGATAAAAACAAGTGCCTGTTGCCATTGATTTTCAGTGATTAAATGACTCAGCAATGCGGATTTATTTTCTTTATCCACGCTGACCAACCACTGTTCAATCTGCGGCGCCGTTTTATAATCAGGAGAAACCGCTATTTCAACAGCATCGGTAATGGCCGTCTTAGCTAAAAAACGCACCTGATCAGAAAGCGTGGCTGAAAACAGTAAGTTCTGTCTTTGTAACGGTAAGCGTTCAACAATTTTGTTAATATCAGCAATAAAGCCCATATCGAGCATACGGTCCGCTTCATCTATGACTAACACTTCTAACTCATCAAAATGGATGGCTCTGCTGGTATACATATCCAATAACCGGCCCGGCGTGGCGACTAAAATATCAACGCCTTCGATAAGCCGCTGTTTTTGCGGCTCTGAGTCAACGCCGCCATACATTGCCATAGATTTAAGGTGCAGGTATTTGCCGTATTGGGCAATATTCTCCTCAACCTGTACTGCCAGTTCCCGGGTGGGGGTAAGGATTAAGACGCGAATACGCTTTGCCCGCACGGCAGGCGCATCAATCAGGTTTTGTAATATAGGTAAGACAAAACCTGCTGTTTTACCTGTGCCTGTCTGCGCAGCGGCGATCAGGTTTTTACCCGCCAAAATAACAGGAATAGCCTGTTCTTGAATAGGTGTCGGGATTTGGTAACCTAGTTCAGTGACCGCTTTTACAATCGGATCGCTTAATTTAAGGGTGGAAAATAGCATTTGGCATCTCAGGGGTAGAATTAATAAAAAAAGGGTTATAGACGCAGCATTCTAACATGAAACATCCCCTTCAAGAACACTGAGGCAAAGAGATAAAGGGTTTTAATCAGCACTCTTGTTTTAAGTGGCAGCAAGTTTTTTTCTTATAAAAATCCCCCTTTCCGCTGTTTATTCAGTTTCTATCAGATCAACACTTCGGACAGTTTTATAATGCGATAGCCCCGTAATAGCTATACTGCTCATAAATAATTGCTGTTTTTTGACAACTTATATCTAATTCAAATACGTCAAAAAGCCTGTCCATTAAGTGTTGATTGACTTTCCGACGTTTTCACCAAGAGATTCATAACAATGTGGTTTTACTTGTTGATTCCTCTGTTTGATCTTTCTTCAGTAAATTCAAGAGCGTTAATAAAGCCTTTATCTGTATATTAAGGGATTCTTTATGCTGTCATTGGCAATAGATTAGGCCTGTATATTGCTTTGCATTAATGCATAGTTGCTGAAGGACTTTCATTAAAATAAACCGATGTATCAAAAATATAAGATCATATTCACAAATAACTTGCATCATCACCGATTAACTTTGCTTATGGGTAGCTAAGTAATATATAAATAAACTCTTGTGAAAAAATGAGTAAGAGGGTTATATGATTATCAAACATGCCAGTAATCCATTGGATGTTAAAAATTATGATTCTTCCCGTTTAAGAGAAGAGTTCTTAACAGAAGAGTTATTTAAAGAAAACCAGATTTCCATCGTCTACAGCCATATTGATCGCATCGTGGCTTTGGGGATTTGTCCTACCAGTGCACCGCTTAGATTAGACAGTTTTATTGATAATAAGGCATTCGGAACAAGTTTTTTTTTAGAGCGTAGAGAATTAGGCATTGTAAATTTAGGCGGAAAAGCTCAAATTAAGTGCGGCAATAGTGAATATACTTTAAATCAGTTAGATGCTCTGTATCTGGGTAAAGGAGAGAATAATATTGAATTTATCTCTCTAGATCCTCAAAATCCTTCTTTGTTGTACGCACTAAGCGCCCCCGCTCATCACACTTTCCCATCACGGGTAATTACTCGTGATATGGCAATAAAAATTCAACTGGGTTCAAAGGATAATGCCAATGAGCGACAGATTAACCAGTATTTACATCCCGATTTATTGGAAACCTGCCAGCTGTGTATGGGGATAACTCATCTCCAACCAGGGAGTGTCTGGAATACTATGCCGGCCCATACCCATGAAAGACGTATGGAGGCCTATTTATATTTCAACATTCAACCGTCTCAAATTGTTTTTCACTATATGGGCGAGCCAACTGAGACCCGTCATATTGTAGTAAAAGATAAGCAACTGGTATTATCACCGAGTTGGTCGATCCATTCCGGCTGTGGTACGCAAAACTACAGTTTTGTTTGGGGAATGGTTGGCGAAAACCAGACCTTTGATGATATGGATTTTATTCCGATGGAATCATTGCGTTAATAGAGCACAATATTCAGATATCATATGAGTATTTTTAAGGGAGTTATTGGCGGATATTTTATCTTATGCCGATAACTCCCTTGCTATCTGTCACATTGAATATCTTAAAATTTACGTGCTGTATTGATCTTTTATCGAAAAGGCCGGTGAATAACTTCAGAAGCCTTATTTATAAATACGGTTCGCGGGTGATGAGATAGTTATTTTTCAAGCTGATTGTTCACTAATGGGACGCGATCATACAGGGTAGCTGTGGTAACCCAATTTATTAGAAATTTCATTTCCCGCTTGATGCAGTAAAGCAACGTAATAAGACTTTCTTTTTTCATCAAAACGTATGGTTGGCAAAGAAATTGAAATTGCAGCGATCACTGCACCAAAACGGTCGTAGATAGGGACTGCAATACAGCGAACCCCTGGTTCTTGCTCTTCATGATCTTCTGCATAATGCTGTTTTTTTACTGTTTGTAACTCAGACAGCAGCTGTTCCATATTCTCTATCGTTTTATCTGTATGTTTGATAAATTTAACCGTGGAGAGTGTATTTCGAACAAACTCTTCCTCCCGTTCGGCCAGAAGAACTTTACCAATAGCGGTACTGTACAGAGGGTTTCGTTTACCAATACGGGATTGCATACGCAGACTATATCCCGAATCAATTTTATGAATATAAATAATCTCATTTTCATCGAGAGAGCCTAAGTGTAACGCTTCATTCGTTTGCTCTGAAATATAACGCATCTCTTTATCAGCCAAAGCGATAAGGTCAATATACTCTAGTGACATAGCGCCAAGTTCAAAAAGCTTTAACGTTAGTGAATACTTATCCGCCTCCCCCTCTTGAGAAACGTAACCTAATGTTTTCATCGTTTGCAGAAAACGATAGGTTGTCGCTTTGGACATCATTAAATGTTGC
>DATBNI010000310.1:0-5785 GCA_036554425.1 Psychromonas sp. | reverse complement strand
TCTCATGCAGTAAAGAACCGTCGACCTCGGCATTTATGTCGCCTTTAACTTTAGCTAATATATTACTGATGCGTTTATTTGCGGCTGCGATTGGAGCTGCTTCAGGCAAGGTTTGGAACTTGGCAACAGCTTGAATGCGCTTTTCAAAATCAACAGGTTTGGTGGGTCTTCTGTCCAGTACAGATTGAATCAATTCAACTGAATAACCGTTAGCTTGATAAGTCGCACGGAATCGGGCAAATAAGAATTCCACCACATCCTGGGTGACTTTTATGTTGGTTAATTTTTTACCGTATTGCAGTTTCGCAATTTCCACCAATTCGACAATATCCAGATCTAAATTTTTGTCGGTAATAATACGTAATAAACCTATTGCAGCACGACGAAGTGCAAAGGGATCGGCAGCGCCTTTTGGTGCTTGACCAATACCGAAAATACCCACTAGCGTATCGAGTTTATCAGCTAAAGAAACGGCGCATGCCACTAAAGAGGTGGGTAATTTATCACCGGCAAAACGCGGTAAATATTGCTCATTTAAGGCGATAGCGACTTCATTATCTTCACCATCATGTAACGCATAATGCATTCCCATAATGCCCTGCACATCCGGGAACTCCATGACCATATCTGTCATTAAATCTGTTTTAGATAACAGACCTGCACGTTGAGCATGTTTTGTATCGGCTTTAATCTGCAGTGCGATATCTTCAGCAACATTGGCAATACGTTCAGATTTTTCTTTTAAGGTGCCTAATTGTTGCTGGAATAAAACACTGGATAAAGATTCCAAACGGCTTGCTAAGGTTTTTTTCTTATCGGTTTCGAAGAAGAATTCAGCATCGGCTAAACGCGGGCGAATCACTTTTTCGTTACCACTTACCACCTGTGCAGGATCTCGACTGACGATATTAGAAACAAAAATAAAGCGCGGTAACAGCTTGCCGTCTTTATCTAATACCGGGAAATATTTTTGATTGTCTTTCATCGTATAGATCAGTGCCTCGGAAGGCACTGCTAAAAATTTTTCTTCAAAGGATCCCACTAAGGTTACCGGCCACTCAACTAATGAAGTCACTTCTTCAAGTAAACTTTCATCGATCGCTGCAACACCGTTTTCATGGGCCGCTAATGCCTCAACCTGATCACGAATAATAGCTTTACGGCGTTCATAATCAACAATCACTTTACCGCTATCATCTAATAATGCTTCGTATTGATCAGCATGCTCAATAATTAATTCAGCTTCGCCTAAAAAGCGATGACCACGAATAATGCGACCCGATTGAACACCTAATAATTCGCCTTGAATAAGTTGCGCACCAAATAGCATGGTAACAGTATGAACAGGGCGGATAAATTGGGTGCTTGCAGATCCCCAGCGCATCGGCTTAGAAATAGGCAACCTGGTCAATGCACGCGCAGCAATTTCAGGAATGAGCTGATCAACGGATAACCCTTTAACCTCTGATTTGAATAATAACCATTCGCCTTTATCGGTGATCAGACGCTCGGCTTGTTCGACGCTAATACCGTTTGAACGCGCCCAACCCTGTGCAGCTTTGGTCGCCTGACCTTCGGCATCAAAGGCAACATTTACCGCAGGACCGCGTTTTTCCACTACTTTATCTGCTTGCGAGTCCGATAAGTTAGTCACCACTAATGCCAAACGGCGCGGAGATGCTAACCAGCGAACCTTATCAAAGGATAACTCCGCTTTATTTAATTCAGCTTCAACGTTACTTGCAAAAGACTCGGCAAGTTTACGCAGTGATTTGGGAGGTAACTCTTCGGTTCCCAGTTCAATCAATAAATTTTCTTGTGACATTAAACTTGCCTCTATTTAACTAGGTTTTTACAAAGTGGGAAACCAAGCGCTTCACGCTTAGCGTAATACGCTTCTGCGACTGCTTTTGATAATGCACGAACGCGAAGTATGTAACGCTGACGCTCTGTCACTGAGATGGCATGACGGGCATCGAGCAGATTAAAAGCATGAGATGCTTTCATTACCTGCTCATAGGCAGGCAATGCGAGTCCCGCTTCAATGAGTTTTTGGCTGTCTTTTTCACACTGATTAAATTGATTAAATAAAGCGTCTACATCGGCATGTTCAAAGTTATAGCTGGATTGCTCTACTTCATTTTGATGGAAAATATCACCATAAGTGAGTTTACCCATAGGGCCGTCTGTCCAGACAAGGTCATAAATACTTTCAACGCCCTGCACGTACATTGCAATTCGCTCCAGACCATAGGTTATTTCACCGGTAACAGGAGAACACTCTAAGCCACCCACTTGCTGGAAATAAGTAAACTGCGTGACCTCCATGCCGTTTAACCAGATCTCCCAACCGAGTCCCCATGCTCCCAGCGTGGGTGATTCCCAGTTATCCTCTACAAAACGGATATCATGAATGGAAGTATCAATGCCTATCTCTTCAAGCGACTTTAAGTAAAGCTCTTGAATATTTTTTGGCGACGGCTTTAAAACCACCTGGAATTGATAATAGTGCTGCAGACGATTTGGATTTTCGCCGTAACGGCCATCGGTAGGACGACGACAGGGTTGCACGTATGCGCTGTTCATTGGCTCAGGACCAATTGAACGTAAAAAGGTTTGCGGATGAAAGGTACCTGCACCCACTTCCATATCAAGCGGTTGAACAATAGCGCAACCTTGGCGAGCCCAAAAATCTTGCAGTGCAAGAATGAGCCCCTGAAACGTTTTAGTATCGAATTTTTGCATAATTTAGGCTTAGAGTTGAGGATAGGAAAATGACTGCCATTATACCTATGGTAGATTATTATACCAATGCCAATCAGTTAGATGAGCCAATATTGAAGTTAAGAACAGGACAAGATTATTGATTAATATTAAAACAACAAAAGGTTTAAGCCCAAAAGCGCAGATATCTAATAAAAATCAACCGGGCAGCTTAGATCTGTTTTCTGTGTTAACCTAAAAAATGATGAATATTGGTTTAAATTGTTAACAGACGGCACTTAATCGACTCAAAGTCGACATTCCAGATAGAAAAATAAATGAATAACAAACTCAAAGAATCTGATCTCTACCTGCCAATTAAAGGCTTCCTTGAAAACCTCGGCTACCAGGTCAAGGGTGAAATCTGTGATTGTGATATAGTCGCTAAAAAAAGTGATCCTGATTTAAACAATGCGTTGATCATTATTGAACTCAAATTAAGTTTGAATATCACCTTGTTATTACAAGCAGTTGAGCGTTTGACACTCGCTGATACTGTTTATATTGCGATTCCCAAAAACATCCCCCTTTATAAAAAACAGCCATCCAAAGTAAAAAAACTGATCAAACGCTTGGGCATTGGTTTGATTGTTGTTGATATCCAAAAAGCCGGGCAATATGTCGAAGTCATCAATGATCCTAAAGATTACACTCCCCGTAAAAATATAGGTAAACAAGGTGCACTGCTGAAAGAGTTTTCAAAGCGACTCGGTGATCCGCAAAAAGGGGGTTCTAAAAGCACAACAGCCGTTTTAACGGCTTACCGGCAACGTTGTATTAGAGTGGCACAATACTTAGCAGAATTGCCTTCTAGTCGGGGTGTTGATATAAAAAATGCCATCAATGAACCGCAGGCAACGCTGTTTTTAAGGGATAATTATTATGGCTGGTTTGAAAAAATTGAGCGGGGTATTTACAGCATGTCAGAAAAGGGCAGGAATGAACTCCCTGAATGGCCAATTAAAATGAATAAACTGTCTGTTTAATAAAATAAAAAAGGCGACTTATTAGTCGCCTTTTTTCATAAAATGTTAATATTACTTTCGGATCATATTAATAACACGCAGTTTTGCAATTGCTTGTGCTAATTGAGCAGTAACAAGAGCATAATCAATATCCTTACTCGGATTTGAAATTTGCTCCTGTGCCGAACGTTTAGCTTCTTCTGCTTTAGCTTTATCAAGATCTTGACCTCGAATAGCAGTATCAGCAAGCACGGTTACACCACCTGGCTGCACTTCAAGAAAACCACCAGAGATATAAAATACCTCTTCGCCACCATGCTGCTTAACCATTCTTACCATTCCAGGCTTAATGGGTGTCAACAATGGCGTATGACCGGGCATAACACCCAGTTCACCTTCTTGACCTGAAACCTGCAGATGTGAAACGCGCCCAGAAAAAAGAGATTCTTCAGCACTTACAACGTCTAAATGTGTAGTCATTGCTTTACTCATAGTTATCTCCAGCTATTACATTTTTTTCGCGTTTTCAACAGCTTCTTCAATCGCACCTACGTACAGGAACGCTTGCTCAGGGATGTCATCGTAATCACCCGCGATTAACCCTTTAAAGCCAGCTAATGTGTCTTTAAGTGGTACGTAAATACCCGGATCACCGGTAAATACTTCAGCTACGTGGTAAGGCTGAGTTAAGAATTTTTCAACTTTACGTGCACGTGATACAGCCAGCTTATCTTCTTCAGATAATTCATCCATACCAAGAATAGCGATAATATCTTTCAGCTCTTTATAACGTTGCAGGATACCCTGTACGCCACGTGCTATATCATAGTGCTCTTGGCCAACAATTAATGGATCAAGTTGACGAGATGTAGAATCTAAGGGATCGATCGCCGGGTATAGACCCATAGATGCGATATTACGGTTCAGTACAACAGTTGCGTCTAAGTGAGCAAAGGTTGTTGCCGGAGACGGATCGGTTAAATCATCTGCAGGTACGTATACCGCTTGGATTGATGTAATAGAACCTGTCTTGGTTGAAGTAATACGCTCCTGCAGAACACCCATTTCTTCTGCAAGTGTTGGTTGATAACCAACAGCAGAAGGCATACGGCCTAATAACGCAGATACTTCAGTTCCCGCAAGAGTATAACGATAGATATTATCAATAAATAATAAAACGTCTTTACCTTCATCACGGAAACGCTCCGCCATAGTCAAACCAGTCAGGGCAACACGTAAACGGTTTCCTGGTGGCTCATTCATTTGACCGTAAACCATAGCTACTTTTGATAATTCAGGTTTTTCGATGTTAACAACACCGGCTTCCTGCATTTCAAAGTAGAAATCGTTACCTTCACGAGTACGCTCACCAACACCGGCAAAAACAGACAAACCTGAATGTTTTAAAGCGATATTATTGATAAGTTCCATCATGTTAACTGTTTTACCAACACCCGCACCGCCAAATAGGCCGATTTTACCACCTTTAGAGAATGGGCATATTAAGTCAATAACTTTAATACCCACTTCCAGTGTAGCGACAGACGCTGATTGCTCTTCGTATGTAGGAGCTGCGCGGTGAATTTCATAATGCTCAGTTGCATTAATATCACCACACATATCAATAGGCTCACCCAGTACATTCATGATTCGGCCTAAAGTAGCCGTACCAACAGGTACTGTAATTGCATTGCCTGTATCAGTAACTTCTAAACCGCGACTTAAACCATCGGAAGCACCCATGGCGATACAGCGAACAACGCCACCGCCAATTTGTTGCTGAACTTCCATTGTTAGGTTCTTTGCAGTCACGATCAATGCACTGTATATATTCGGCACAGTTTCTTGTGGGAATTCAACATCCACAACAGCACCGATAATCTGAACGATTTTACCTGTACTCATCTCTGATCCTCTAAAATTTGTTAATCTGCTTATACCGCAGCCGCACCACCACAAATCTCAGAAAGTTCCTGAGTAATTGCAGCTTGACGTGCTTTATTGGCAACAAGTTGTAAGTCATCGATCAAATCACTCGCATTATCGGTTGCCGATTT
>DATBNI010000287.1:0-5238 GCA_036554425.1 Psychromonas sp. | reverse complement strand
GCTGATCAGTATTGTCTTCTGCTGCATTAAACACGCAATCGTTACTTTCCAATAATGAACGCGGACTGTTTATCCATTCTATCAGGGCATAAAACTGTTCGACAAAGGCCCATTTTTTGAATGGCAGAAGATCTTCGATAGCTTTGCGGATCAGCTTAGGCTGTTTCTTAAAGTCCATGTAGACACTGGCATCATCCGATACCATACTCGTCCAGGGGTGTGATCTTAATGCTGAATTGTCAATCTGCTTGGAAATAAACGCGTCCACATTGGCTGCCTTTGTTGAGTTCTACACTATTAGGAGGTTGAATTTTAGCATTTAAATAGTGATCATTTTACACTTTGAATTTCAAGTATCCTGATAACCCGCAGCCCAATATAAAACCTTTTTATATTATTATTCGCTGCTATCGCTTATATCAGAGACTACTTTCTTAGTGTTGTGGCCAATTGATTTAACTATGTCACGACTGGTATGACCTATTGATGTGGCCACATCTTTTGTCCCATGACCGATAGTTTTACCCGTATCTTTAAATTCAGCGCAAGCTGACAAAGTAAAAATACTGATCGCGCATAAAATAATTTGGGATTTTTTTAGTTTCATTCTCTGCCTATATAATTTATTCAGTTGTCAAGATTGTTAAGGTATAAAGCCGCAAACACCAACGCATAGGTTGGCGCTATTTGACGGCTTTTGTATTTTCAGCAAAAAACGCGACAACCATTAAGCGTCAGATGCTTTACCCTGTTATATTGCGTGTTCAGCGCCCATTCCGTCACCTATAATACTTATAAGATGTTATTTCTTGAAAAACAACGACAACTGTATCGAGCCCGAGTACAGCAACCTATGAGTATTATAGTGCTTTTAGCATCCAAACGTCACAACTGTTGTGGATAGTACCTTCTAATGGTTTATCTAGATACTGAAAGCCTAACTTTTCATATAACGCGATAGCCGATTTCATGCTTGTTAGGGTATCTAAATAACATTTCTTATAACCTTTACTTTTGGCGTATTCGAGGCAATCTTCGGTGAGCTTTTTGCCGATGCCTAAACCGCGACTTTCTGGTAAAAGAAATAATTTTCGTAATTCACAAATTTCATTACTGCTATTAAAAGAAGCAATACCGCTGCCGCCGACGATATGACCTTCTATGCTTGCAACAAGGTAGCGACTGGCATTTTCATTTTTGTAGTGCTGGCTCATAGTATTAACTTCGGCATCCGAAGGACCAAACCCTTCGCCAATTGCACCGTATTCCCTGCCGACCCGTTTAATGATTTCGCACACTTTAGCGTCGTGCTGCGATTTAATTTCTTGGACTATATAATTCACTCAATATCCCCACAACTAGTTTATGCACATAACAGCACTTGTCGGTGATTTGACGGGTTAGCGACCAAACTCATTTAAAGCCGCTATCGGCTTATGAGGCACAGGCAGGATTATTTTACCCTAGGGTCTTGTACAAAATAGAAAAAATCATGTTAGTTAGCCGTGCCTACAGCAGCATACTGATCAACAAACAGACAAAAAATAAAATCGTTTTAGCGTTTCCATAATACGTTAATTAACGCCCCTGCCATGATCAAAGTCCCGCCTATTATAGTGGTGATAACGGGTATTTCACTGAAATATGCCCAGCCAATGAAGACTGAAAATATAACCTGTACATAAGCATAAGCTGTGGCTTTATTGGCATCTGCGCTGTGCAGTGCTTTGGTTAAACCTATTTGACCTATTTGGGTAAAGATACCCACCAGGATCAGTACACCTAATGCCGCTAAACTGGGCAGGACAAAATCACTGCCTAATAAAACAATTGAAATAGGGAGAGCGATAATAGGAAAATAAAAAATAATAACCGAGCTATCATCGGTTTTGGTAAGCTTCTTAACAATCACATAAGCCACTGCGCTCCCCAAAGCGCCTAAAATAGCAGCAGCAATACTTATCCATGAATACTGTGTACTGCTATCATGCAGAAAATTAGGCTGAATCATAATAAACAAGCCCAGTAGACTCAATACAATACAAGTAAGCGTTGAACGCTGGATATTTTCTTTTAGAAAAAGTAACGCTAATACGGCAGTAAACACCGGGTGCAAATACTGCAGGATCGTAGCTTCTGCTAATGGCAGCGTTGTAACGGCATAATAAACAAGCATTAATGCAAATGCGCCGACTATGCCGCGGGCGATAAGCAGGGGTTTATTATTGCCCCACACTGAGATTCTTTTACGCTTAATATCAGCATAACTAATTATTGCTGAGACGATGGCTCGCGCGGCAACAATCTCGAGTACCGGTATACTGTAAACAGTATTCGCTGTTTTTACGCATGCCGCCATCATTGCGAAGCCAAGAGCAGAGACCAGCATATACCAGGCACTCATTGGCACTGTATTTTTTAAAGTTGCATCCATCTAATGATTAACCCGAAATGAAGTTGATAAAAATCAGCATAAGTAATAATTTGTATTCTAACCTAGCAAGTACTTAATCCCATAAAAATACCGAGCGATGAAGAACATCTGACCAGTCTGGAGAATTTCTCATTTTCAGCCTGTTGTTTAAAATACAAACTAAGGTAGTGTATATTTATTTGATATTCAATGGATTATTCTGCTTTCGATAACGGACTGATTAAATTGATTTATAAATCGGTTGCTTGAGGTGTATCGGCAGGATTATTTAACCTTAGCGGCCTTGGCTTAAGTAAGCTGTTTTACTTGTTTATATTATGAACCAGGCAGACCATCTTTTGGTGCGCCAGAATCGCATTTTTTACAATTTAATTCATGCCCTAACATTGAACAACGCCCCGTTTCCGTTGTTACCCAAGGTCTATTGATGAAGGGCGGATTATGCCTGACATGCTGAAAATGACCGCAGCGTAATTGCGCGACCCAATCATTTTCCTCATCTTTATGATAACCGCTAATTGCTTGCTTCATTAATCCACAGTCGTCCGCTAAGGGGCTAAATAATAATTGGCTGAATAGCGGGACTAGACAACCGCTGACGTGCAGGGCAAACTACTTTGCAAGTCTCTCGGCCCATTTGCCGTTATTGTTTTTATCACAATCCTCTTGTGTATCATATGAAATATGACCGGCAATACTATTGATATTAATACCCATTTCAAAAAGCTTTTTCTGAATTAAAGTGCACAATCCATGCTGACTTTTTGTTGCCATAAAGCGCTTGAGATTATCATTAGTATCAAAGACACAAATTACCTTTAAACTTTTTGGAAAATGAGCGTAGTTAACCAAATGCGTTAACCATTGGAAGCCGGAAAATTCCTTTAAGGCGCTGTCGCATATTTCGGTCAACGCTATCCTCAGCTGATTATCCACTTTTTTATCTGTTTTACGCATATTTTAATCGTTGCCTAATACCCGTTTAACGGGCAATAAAATAATTGGCTAACATTAGCCAACTATTTTTGTGCTTATTTATTAGATGGTTATGTTTTTTTATGACTGCCGTCGCAGAGAGGTTGTGATGCGGTTAGTTTACAGCCGCAAAAAAACATTTTTTTAGATTCTGTCGCGGTAAATCTTACCGGCGAAAATTCAGAACCTTTATGGGAACCATCACAAAAAGGTTGTGCCTTGCTTTTACCACAAGCACACCAGGCGTATTTTTTACCTGCTTCAACTTCGACTGCAAAAGGCGTATCAGATACTCGTACTGGTTTATTCATGATAATTCTCCATAAAGTTTATATAAATAACACCCTGATTAGATCAGCCATTTCCACCATATAAACAGCGCTAAGAAACCAAATAAGTAAGTTAAGCCGAACCAGGACAACACTTTCATTTTTTTGCTTAATGCCAACCCGACAGGTAAGTTACTGCCATTAACCAATTTGTAGTTAAGCAAAGCAAAAATGGGCGTGGTCATAAAGGCTAACACCATAGCGAAGTTCAGCATCGCAATCAATGATGAAACAAAGAACAAAATAACCGCCATCGCACAAGCGCTGATCAACAACATCCAATTATTATGGCTAGGCGCTTGATCCGCGTCAGGGTTTTGCAGCTGTGCTTTGGCTTCTGCAAGCGCACGCGCATAACCATCAATGACGGTAATAGTACTGCCAAAAATACAACCAAAGGCGATCACTGCAATCAATATTCGCGACCATTCGCCAATAGTACTGGCATACATGCCAACCAGTTGATGTGAAAATGCAATGCCAGACTTCTCTAAACTGTCTGTCTGACCGTGTAAAACCAAAGCACCCAGCGCTAAAAATGCGATAGCCAATAATGCGGTGATGATATAACCCACGTTAAAATCAAATAAAGCCGATTGATTGGTTACCTTGATTTCCTGGCGTTGTCGTTTTAACCATAGCGATGTTAAGCAGGAGATTTCAATCGGCGCCGGCATCCAGCCCATGGTGATCACAATAAATCCGATGGAAGCTATGGTCCACGGCGACGGGGAAACAAAGTCAGCAGGCACAGATGGTACTTGATTCGCAGCGACCACCACAGCAATCAGCGTGGTCACCGTTAACACTCCCATAATGATTTTTGCTAAACCATCTAAGGCATTAAAATGGCCGCGTAATAAAATCGCCAAACAAGCAATAATGACAATGCCGGATAACACCGATAGTGACAAATCAAAGGGTAAAAACAGGCCTAATAGACTGGCACTGAAGATAGCTAACGCGGCAGTATTAATCACCGCTGAAATAGCGCTTAATAAGGTAAACAACCACAAATAACCTTTACCCATTTGCGCATAACCGGCGATCAAACTTTTCCCGGTGCCCATAGTATAAGTCACACCCGCCCTGAAAAATGGATATTTCAGAAAATTAACCAGTAAAATCAGCAGCGCCAATTGCCAACCAAATATAGCCCCTGCTTTAGTGGATGCCACAAGGTGCGAGCCGCCAACAGCGGCAGTCGCCATCATGATCCCGGGACCAAGTGATTGAAACAGGTGGGTGAGTTTACTTTTGGGCTGGGTATCTAATATTGCGCTGCTTTCCATGAACCATTCCTAAATAATTTTAATGTGCCATAGAAGAACACAGCGAGCAAAACAACGCAATAACCCGGCCTGTAAAATGCATATAACTTCATATAAATTAAATAAAAGAGAGTAACGCACAGGACAAATAGGCGTTTTATACAATAACCGCAATTGGGTTTTGAGGTAGAAAATTCATTGACGTTTATCGGTGTCAGGCTGTTGTTCA
>DATBNI010000274.1:0-15720 GCA_036554425.1 Psychromonas sp. | reverse complement strand
GGCGATTATGTCATCTCGGGTGCGACCTTAAACCGCTTCTTTGCCTTACATGTGATCGCGCTGCCGTTAGCATTGGTTGTATTAGTCTTTTTACATATTGTGGCATTGCATGAAGTGGGTTCAAATAACCCCGATGGTATTGAGATTAAAGTGAAAAAGGGGACTGCTTCTGCTGAGGCAAAAGGCAAGTTTACTTTCCACAAACAATACAGCGGCAAAAAAGACATTATAGACGCTATTCCCTTCCACCCCTACTTTACTGTCAAAGATATTATGGGCGTTTGCGGCTTTTTAATCTTATTCTGTGCGGTTATTTTCTTTATGCCGGAAGGGGGAGGTTACTTGATTGAAGCGCCAAACTTTGAGCCTGCAAACGGTTTGAAAACACCGTCACATATCGCCCCGGTTTGGTATTACACGCCTTTCTATGCCATTTTGCGTGCCATACCCGACAAGTTAATTGGTGTCATGTTCTTTGGTGGTTCGATTGTGATTCTTTTCTTCCTGCCGTGGTTAGACCGTTGCAAGGTAAAATCGATTCGCTACCGCAGTTGGATCCATAAGGCTAATATTGCACAATTCGTTGTTTGTTTTATCGTCTTAGGAGTACTGGGGGCTTTGCCCGCAACGCCTTTATTAACTATGCTTGCGCAGATTGGCTCGGTCGGTTACTTCGGTTTCTTTATTGCTCTTTGGCTATACAGCAAAAATGAAAAAACTAAACCACTACCAACGAGGTTAACATTCAAATGAAAAAATTAATGATTGCCTTATTGGCATTATTACCGACACTGGTTTTTGGATCGGGTGCTGCTGTTCATTTAGATAAAGCGGATTATGATTTAAGCGATAAAGCGTCATTGCAAAGTGGTGCTAAATTGTTTATGAATTACTGCTTTGCTTGTCATTCGACGGGACATCAACGTTACCAGCGGGTAGCAACAGATTTAGGTATTCCTGACGCTTTAATGGCTGAGAACTTGATTTTCACCGACAGTAAAATTGGTGAATTGATGAAAAACAGCATGGATTCAACCTCAGCAGCGAAATGGTTTGGCGCGCCGCCGCCGGATTTAACCCTGGAAGCACGTCTTCGGGGGCCTGACTGGATCTATACTTACTTGCGCTCTTTTTATGCCGACCCAACGCGTCCATTCGGAGTGAATAATACGGTTTTTCCTGAGGTGGGTATGCCCCATGTACTGGAAGAGTTACAGGGTGTGCCTACGGCCATCTATGAAACCACAGTGCATGAAGGTGTTGAGCATAAGGCAATAATAGGTTTTGAAAGTAACGGTCAGGGTGAAATGAGCTCCGATGAGTATGACAAAGCTGTACTAAATCTGGTAAACTTCCTAGTCTATGCAGGTGAACCAAACAAATTAGAGCGTCAGTCTCTAGGTGTTTGGGTGATTGGGTTTTTAGTTATCCTATTCATTCTTAGTTATTTACTGAAGAAAGAGTATTGGCGCGACATTCATTAATCGTTAGCTTTTATCTTACCTAATTTAATCGGCAGCAGTGGTATTTACCACTCTTGCCTTTTTTGCTTTTTACACATTCAACATTTTATCCATATATTAGGGGATTTTCATGGCCGTAGCTGCAAATAAACGTTCTGTAATGACACTGTTTTCAGGTGCTTCAGATTTATATAGTCATCAAACACGTATTGTACTGGCAGAAAAAGGCGTCACAGTCGAAATCACCTTTGCGGAAGAAGACAATTGGCCTGAAGAGTTAGCAGAGTTAAATCCTTACAATACAGTACCGACCTTAGTTGACCGTGAATTGGTTTTATACAATTCACGCATTATTATGGAATACTTGGACGAGCGTTTTCCGCACCCGCCATTAATGCCTGTTTATCCCGTTGAACGTGGTAAAGGACGTTTAATGATGCAGCGTCTCGAAAGTGATTGGTATCCATTAGTTGATATCATCATGAATGGAGATACAGCTGCGGCGGATGCTGCGCGTACAAAACTCCGTGATGCAATTTTATTGGTTGCACCGGTATTTGATCACTTTGCCTACTTTATGTCGGAAGATTTTACCCTTATTGATTGTTACATGGCGCCATTATTATGGCGTTTACCTGAATTAAATATTGATTTAGGTTTTGATAATGTGGCAGGCATAAAAAGTTACATGGTAAAAGTTTTTGAACGCGAGTCATTCCAGGCGTCAATGACGGAAACTGAACGTGAAATTAGAGTGGGAGCATAATGACTACCATGTTAGTGCAAAGGCCGTATCTGCTTCGTGCTTTTTATAATTGGATCGTTGATAGTGAATGCACGCCACACATCATTGTTGACGCAACACAAGTGGGTGTTGAAGTTCCTCAGAAGTTTGTTGAAGATGGTAAAATTGTGCTTAATGTTGCGCCTAAATCAGTCATGCAGTTTTCAATGGATGATGATGCGGTTGCATTTAATGCGCGTTTTTCAGGGCAGCCTATGCAGGTTTATGTCCCTTTATATGCGATAGAAGGTATTTACGCTCGTGAGAATGGCGCCGGAACTATCTTCCCTGAAGAGCCGGCCTACCAGGCTTTGGATAATGCTGTAGCGCCCGCTAAAACAGAAAAAAAGGATACTAAGCCGAGTAAGCGGCCCTCGCTGACTATAGTAAAGTAACTTTATTGACTCTGCTAAAAAACAAAAAACCGAGAATTATCTCGGTTTTTTTACGTTCAGATTTCGCCTCACCGTTTAAAGATTAAACAAAATCAATGGGATCGACATCAATGGACCATCTGACTTTTCGCCCTTCCGGGAGGTTATCAAAAGCTTGTAATGCGCGATGCAGGGTTTGCGTGATTAAGGCTCGCTGCTCACTTTGTAATAATAGTTGAAAACGATACTTGCCTGCGCGCCTTTCCATTGATGCGGGAATCGGTCCTAAAATTAATAACTTATCAATGCTGTCATTGTTGACGCATATTTTTTTCAGTATTTGCTGACATAAAGACAGAAAATTTTCGGCCAGAGTTGCATTATCTGACTCTGCTCTTAATAACGCTTGATATGTACTGGGCGGCAACTGCGCAAGCGTCCGTTCATGCAGCGCATTACGGGAAAATTCATAATAACCGTTATTGATAAGATCCTGAAGTAAACTGTGCT
This sequence comes from Psychromonas sp., assembly GCA_036554425.1. Lineage (GTDB taxonomy): Bacteria > Pseudomonadota > Gammaproteobacteria > Enterobacterales > Psychromonadaceae > Psychromonas. Next base: position 12,589 of record DATBNI010000274.1, on the reverse strand, counting down.
CCGGATGATGCGTTTGCAATACCACTTGCCCCTTTTTTTCCGCTCGTCCTGCGCGACCTGACACTTGGGTAAACAGTTGTGCTAATCTCTCGCTGGCACGATAATCATTACAAAACAGAGCCCCGTCAACATCTATTAAGGCTACCAGGGTGACATCGGGGAAGTGATGCCCTTTGGCAAGCATCTGGGTGCCGAGTAAAATTTTATATTTACCGCTGTTGATATCGGTTAAATATTGATTAAAGCTTTCTTTTTTGCGGGTATTATCGCGGTCGATACGGACAGTCGGATGATCCGGGAAAAGGCCGTTTAAGGTCTCCTCCAACTGCTCTGTACCTACTCCTGTTGAGCTTAATTGTGTCGAGCCGCAGTCAGCGCACTGATCAGGCACGGGCAGGGTAGAGGCGCAGTGGTGGCAGTGCAGGTAATTAGCTGATTTATGGTAAGTGTAAAAGGCATCACAACGCCCGCATTTAACTAACCAACCGCATTCATGGCACATTAATACCGGCGCATATCCACGGCGGTTTAAAAATAGAATAACCTGATTGTTTTTATCCAGGTGTTTTTTCATCAACTCGATTAACTGCGGAGAGAGTCCTGATTTTAACGGTAACCCCGCCAAGTTAATCAGGCTGTTGCTCGGTGGTTTGGCATTACCCGCACGCTCGGTCAGATGCAGATGCTGATATTTTCCCTGCAGGGCATTGTTCAATGTTTCTAAGGATGGCGTGGCAGAGCCTAAAAGAATGGGGATTTTTTGCAGTGCGGCACGTTTGATTGCAAAATCACGCGCATGATAACGAAAACCATCCTGTTGTTTAAAGGAGGCATCATGCTCCTCATCTAAGATGATTAAGCCTAAATTTTTAAAATCACAAAATATGCTGCTGCGTGTGCCGATAATAATGGCGCCGCTGCCTTGTTTGGCATGCAGCCAGGTATCGAGTTGCTCTCTTGAGTTTAATCCCGAATGTTTAAGGTAAACAGGGACATTAAAGCGCGCCTGAAAACGTTTAATAGTTTGCGGAGTTAAACCGATTTCAGGGACTATCACTAATGCCTGTTTACCCGCGAGTAAAATAGGTTTAATAATATTGAGGTAAACTTCGGTTTTTCCGCTGCCAGTTATCCCTTCTAATAAAAAACAGTTAAAAGCATCAGCCTGCTGATTTACGCAGCTTATTGCAATGGCTTGTTCCGCTGTTAGATGTGGTTTTTGTGCCGATTCTTCAAAATCAGCTAACCAATTGAGATTGCTGACGGGTTGTTTATCAACGGATTCAATAACCCCTTTTTCCTGTAATGCTTTGAGCGTCGGGCGACTTATCCCCTGTGCGCTTAACTGCTGATTAGATAAACTCGATTCGCTTAACCTTTGCAAAGCAGACTGCTGCTTTTGGGCTCGTTTAAAATCTTCTAAATTAAAGTCGTTAGCAGTTAATTGCCAATGTTCATTGCCCTTGAAAACGGCCTCTTTACCCTGGCGCAGTAAAGTCGGCAGTGCCTGCTGAAAGACATCACCAAAAGCATGCTGGTAATAAAATGCCGCCCAACGCAGCAACGACCAGATATTTTTATCCAATAAGGGGGCTTGATCAATCAACTGGGAGATTTTTTTTAGTTTATCAATGGCGTAATCACATTTCGGATTAACTTCGCAAATAACGCCAATAAGCTGTCTTTTACCACCAAAGGGCACGCGCACTCTGCATCCTACCAGGTTGTCGGGATCTGTTTTTAGCAGATAATCCGGCAGCAGGTAATCGAATTGTTTATGCAAAGGGATCGCTAATGCGATGCGGCAAATGGTCGCTTGGTTCATAGGCTCAATGTTATGAAGATAAAAATCTATTGTAACCTTTTTCACATAAAGCGCGGTAAAAAACTCCTATAGAAATTATACCTGCTGCTCTTTATACCAAGCAGTTTGGGTATAAAGAGCAGCAGGAAACGCCGGAAATAGCGCGCATAGGGTGTTAAGTAAGCAGTTTTCTGGCCGCCGCAACGACAATGGATATAGCACTGACTTCTGTTTTTTTCATTGTTGCTTGATCCGGAATTTCTTGTTGCGTCCGGTTGACTATCACACCCGCAACACAGGCTGCCCGCCAACCCTGCGAAGCACACATGGTAAAAAGAGTCGATGATTCCATTTCATAGTTCAGTACACCTAGCGCCTGCCACTCTTTCATCGAACCTTTAAGGTGACGGGTTACACGTCCTGAAACGGTATCGTAACGCTCCTGACCGGGATAAAAGGTGTCTGAGGATGCGGTAATACCGATATGGGGATCAATGCCCGCTTCCCGGCACGCAGCAACCATAGCCGTGGTACATTCAAAGTTAGCGACAGCCGGGTATTCTAAAGGTGCAAAATGCAGACTGGCTCCATCAAGGCGGACCGATGCCTGGGTAACAATGACATCACCGGGATTAACCTGGGGTTGAATTGCGCCCGTGGTACCGACTCTCAAGAAGGTCGTAACCCCCAACTGAGCCAGCTCTTCGACCGCAATAGAGGTGGACGGACCGCCTATACCTGTAGAGCACACAACCACGGCTTTACCATCAATATAAGCCAAGTAGCTGGTGTATTCGCGATGACTGGCCAGAAAGGTTGCCCCATCCATTAGCTCCGCTATTTTTTTTACGCGATCAGGATCTCCCGGCACTATTGCGAGGCTGGCGCCATCGAGCATTTTTTTGGTGAGACCTAAATGAAATACGTCTGACATAATAAAACTCCTGTTTAAATTGTTAACTTTTGGGCTGTTATAATTCAGCACTTAAAAAAGCAAAGGGTAATAACTCATTGCTGACTTTTGGACTGTTATAATTCAGCACCTAAAAAAGCAAAGGGTAATAACTCATTGATACTGTGCTGCTCTATTTCGGTTGCAGAAGCATAATTATAAACCACTGCGTCATTGCCGGATTGTTCAGCAATGACTTGTCTGCACCCACCGCAGGGCTGTGCTTTAATAAGCACTTTTGCCGCGTTACGGGCGAGTATGTGCACTTCTTTAACCTCGCCTTTTTTCATCCCTTCGGTGACGGCCGTGTGAATAGCATTACGCTCCGCACAGATAGTAGTAGGGTAAGCCGCAGATTCAACATTTACGCCTTTATAAATATTGCCGTTGCGGGTTATCACAATGGCTGCAACATTAAAGCCTGAGTAGGGCGCTTGAGCATTCTCAAGTAGTTTTTCAAGTTCAGTAAAATAATTTTTGTGCATAATTTCAAAGCCTCTTTATATAGGTTTTTGATTGATTTTCCGGCTGGGCAACAAAGCCCATTTTATTAAGATATAAACAATGATCCTGGTCGCTGGCGGTTGTTTGCAGCGCCGTGATCCCTTTCTCTTTAAGAAATTCAGGGTGGGTGTTGTAATAATAGTTGCCCAGTTTAAAGTCGCGATATCTAGGGGTAACGTAGTCAAGCATTATCTCAAAAACGCCCTCTGCACCGGCATCTTTTTTGCCCACAAGCACACCGGCAATAGTGTTATCGCGCAACATATAAAATAATGTGTCAGCTGCTGTTAACTGTTCCAGACTTATCTGCTTTTCAATATCTTGACGATTAATGTCAAGAAAGTGCTGAAAATATTCGTCATTTTTTGAAGCTGAAATTATTTTAAACTCTTCTTTGCTGCGATAAATTTGATAATGGAAATAAACATTAATACAGGCAATGCTGAGATTCATAAAGATGGTCGGTACTGAATCAATAAAATAGGCAAAACTTGCAAAAAGCAGACAACCGATAAAGTTAATCACCCTTAATTTGATAATCGAAGACATAGTGAGGGAAATCAGCACCACCAGTGACGCTAAATAACCAAACCATTCTACCCAATCTAATTCCATACCAATTCCTCCGTAACTAAGCGAACTGTTCGCCTATGCTGTGTTGATATACATCTCTAACTTCAATCCCAGTCCAGGATTCTATGATAGTTTAAGCTATATCTGGTAAACGAATACGGCGATAAATCTGTGTCTGAGCCTGCACGCTGTCTGTGCCGCAAATAATGGCGCTTTGAATGGCGCGCTGTGCTTCGCTGAACTGTTTCTCATTCTGAGCATGGATCATTGCTAGCGGTTTTTCCGGGCTTGCCGGCTCACCCAAAGAGATAATGTCGCTCAGACCAACGGCATAATCAATAGAGTCCGATGCGCTGCGTCTTCCCCCGCCCAGACTAACAACCGCCAACCCCAATTCTCTGGTATCCATGGATTGTACAATCCCTGAGTGTTGAGCATAAACAGGACGGATAATGGCCGGTTTTTGCAGATAATTATCCTGATTTTCAACAAAGTCAGCGGGGCCACCCAAAGCGCAAACCATCTTGGCAAATACTTCTGCGGCTTTGCCGTTATCCAGCACAGCCTGTAATTTTTTTCGAGCCTCTTTTATGTCCGCTGCCAACCCGCTTAACAGTAACATTTCCGCGCATAATGCCATGGTTACCTCGTGTAACCGGGGGTTGACAGCTTCCCCCTTAAGAAAACGAACTGCTTCACGGACTTCAACGGCATTACCTGCACTGCTTGCAAGCACCTGATCCATATTAGTAATTAAAGCACTGGTTTTACATCCTGCACCATTAGCGACGCCAACAATACTCTTTGCCAAGGCTTCAGACTGGTCGTAAGTAGGCATAAATGCGCCACTGCCGGCCTTAACATCCATCACCAGTGCATCTAGACCTGCGGCTAATTTTTTTGATAAAATGGATGCGGTTATTAACGGAATAGACTCAACCGTCGCGGTAATGTCACGGGTCGCATAAAAACGTTTATCAGCCGGCGCTAAATCGCCGGTTTGACCGATGATCGCGACACCCACCTCTTTTACTGTTTTACGGAAATGATCCAGGCTATCGGGCGTTGTTTTATAACCCGGGATAGCATCCAGCTTATCTAAGGTGCCGCCGGTATGGCCCAGTCCTCGTCCTGAAATCATCGGCACATAACCGCCACATGCTGCCACCATTGGACCTAAGATCAGGGAAGTTACATCTCCGACCCCGCCCGTTGAATGTTTATCTACAACGGGTCCGTCCAGATTAAGCGCCTGCCAGTTTATCACCTGTCCTGAGTCACGCATTGCAGATACCAGCAGAACACGTTCATCCATGCTCATATCTTGAAAATAGACTGCCATAGCAAAGGCGGCAATTTGACTTTCTGTGACTGAGTTATTGGTGATACCTCTGATAAAAAAATCGATTTCCTGCTTGGTTAGGGCTTTGCCATCGCGTTTGTTACGAATAATTTCTTGTGGAAGTAATATCATCTTTTTAGACTCCAGTTATGCCAATTCAATTAATTAAGTTCCCGCTCGCTAAGGAACTTAAGTAATAAAATTACGCTAAGAACCAAATTACTTGCTATAGGCGGCAAGCAATTTGGATTAAGTTATTTTATTTAGAACTTGTAGGTTACCGATACGTAGTGGCTGAGCCCGGTTGATTTAAAACCATCAGAGTCTTTAATGCCGTAAACATCAGAGAATGCTTTCAGTCCGTAACCCGCTGCAAAACGATCAGAATGCCAGTAGATACCGTTAAACATTACACCGCCGCTGCTTGCACTAGAGTACTTACCTTTCATGCCGAATTGGTAATCAATGTAACCCTGATAAGAGATAAATGAACCGTTATCAAAGTTAAGGAAAGGTTTAAACCAGTTGGTAGATATCTGGTAACCATTCCAGTCTTTTTTAGTTGAATCGTAGTTAGCGTATAAGTTTAAGCCGATTTTACCAAGCCAAGGTACTATCACATCAGAGCCTAGGCCGATTTTTTGTTGATTAACAGCGAACGGATTTGTTTCTGAAACTGTGGCACCATCCCAATCTATTTCAGAAGCAATGTATAGTTCTTGAACAGGACCGAAAGAGAAATCTTTACCGGTTAGCGCATCTAAAGACATACGCGGTGCAAACTTTATAAATATTTTGCTGTTAGCCGACGCTTTATCACTATCTGAATCGCTTGTTAGATTGAACACATCAACATAACCATATAAGTCGAAGATCCCTGAGCGTCCGCCAAACTCCATTTCCAGGTAGTCATGGCTTGATTCACCCGGAAGCTCTTCGAATGCATACATAAGGTTAGCCTGCATCCACTTGTAATCATTCTTGTGTATTTCGCCATCGCTGTAATCGCTAGCCAGTACAGGCGCGGCTGCAGCCAACAGGCTAAGGGCTAAAAGGTTTTTTTTCATAGTAAATCTTCTTTTTTAAAGTCAAAGCATCCCTGGGGCATATAAATTTAATTTTTATGCCCTGAATTTTGTCATAATTGGATTTTTTAGATGCCCAAAATCTTTGCGCTAATCCACCTTGTAACGCTAACAGTCTGACAAGGTGGATTAACTCATCTCATTTGGGGTTGCATTTTATTCTGCAACAACTGAATCTAAGGCAACAATCAACATTTCATTGAAGCTGCTTTGGCGTTCATCGGAGGTGGTTTTTTCGCCGGTGCGGATATGATCCGATACGGTTAAAATACACAGGGCATTTTTACCTTCTTCAGCGGCCACGCCATACAGGCCGGCGGCTTCCATCTCTACCCCGAGGATGTTATATTTTTCCAGCGTATCAAATACCTCCGGCTCAGGCGTGTAAAAAGTATCAGCCGAGAAGATATTACCCACACGCGCTTTAATGCCGAGTTTTTTGGCGGCATTAACCGCTTTTTCTAACAGTTCATAGCTGGCGATAGCCGCAAAGTCATGACCTTTAAAACGAATACGGTTTGCTTTAGAGTCAGTCGATGCACCCATACCAATGATAACGTCTCGCAACTTGATCTCTTTACTGACTGCACCGCAACTTCCTACGCGAATAATATTTTTTACGCCGTATTCGCGGAATAATTCCGTTGCATAAATTGAGCAGGAAGGGATACCCATACCACTGCCCATTACCGAAATCCGTTTGCCTTTATAGGTACCGGTAAAACCAAGCATATTGCGTACATTTGTCACCTGCACGGCATCCTCTAAAAAGTTTTCTGCGATATACTTCGCACGTAACGGGTCACCTGGCATCAGAACGGTTTCTGCAAAAGCGCCATCTGCTGCATTAATATGAGGGGTTGTCATAAACTATTTCTCCATTTTATTTATTATTAACTATGCCGTTTATTTGCCATCGGCATAGTTGTGTTTTGATCTAAGATTAAACTTTATTCAGCTAAAAATAGAATCAGCTAAAAATACTTTTACCGTACGCCAGTGCGGGTAACTTATGAAAATCAGCAATCGACTGACCTATATCTGCAAAGGTTTCCCGTAACCCTATTGAACCAGGCTTAACGGACTGACCGTAGAAAATAGCCGGAATGTGCTCGCGGGTATGATCTGTTCCTTTCCAGGTCGGGTCACAGCCATGGTCCGCAGTTAACACCAGCAAATCATCTTTTCCCATTAACGCCAGCATTTCCGGTAAACGCTGATCGAAGTATTCTAAAGCGGCCGCGTAACCCGCTATATTACGGCGATGACCAAAGTCAGCATCAAAATTGACAAAGTTGGTAAAGATAATGCTTTGATCAGTGGCCTTTTTGAATTCATCTAAACTGGCATCAAACAGGGCTTCTAAACCTGTTGCTTTAGTCGCTTTAGTGATGCCTTGGGCAGCAAAAATATCTGATATTTTTCCTATGCTGACAACCTGACCGCCTGACTCTTTCATATGATCAAGCAGAGTGGGTGAGGGTGGCTTCACTGAATAATCGTGGCGGTTGCCGGTGCGCATAAAGTTGCTGCTTTTAGATCCACTAAAAGGGCGTGCGATAACGCGGCCAATATTGTATTTATTGACTAATTCACGGGCCAGCTCGCAAAGTTTATACAGTCTTTCAAGGCCAAAAGTGTCTTCATGACAGGCTATCTGGAAAACGCTATCCGCCGAGGTATAAAAGATTGGTTTACCGGTTTTAAGGTGCTCTTCGCCGAGATCCTGCAAAATAGTGGTACCAGATGCATGGCAATTCCCCAGATATCCGGGTAAGCCGGCACGCTCTACCAGTTCGTCCAGGAGCTCCTGAGGAAAGCTATTTTGTTTTTTATCAAAATAACCCCAGTCAAATAAGACCGGCACTCCGGTGATCTCCCAATGGCCGCTGGAGGTATCTTTTGCCGTGGAAATCTCTTTCGCATAACCGTAAGCGGCAATAGGCTCAACTAATGGATCTAATCCGGCAGGGAAAATAGATGAACTTTCCGCACAAGCGCGTCCAAAACCCAGTTTGTTTAAGTTTGGTATATTAAGCGGACCGCTGCGGCCCTCGTTCGCTTGACCTTTTGCACATTGCTCAGCGATATGCCCTAAGGTATTTGAGCCCACATCATTAAATGTACTGCCGTCGGCTAATGAGCCAATAAATTTATCGGCATCGGCAGCGCCGCCAACACCAAAAGAATCAAGTAATAAGATAATGGTACGTTTCATTAGTAACCTCCAGTTTCTGTGGCTTTATCAGACAAATTTAGTTCCGACAATAAAGCGCCTAGTAAGCTCGATGCGCCGAATCTAAAATGTTTCGCGTCTACCCAGTTATCGCCCATAATGCTGCTCGCAAGCTGCATATAATCATTGGCAGCCTGTGCATCTTTAACACCGCCAGCGGCTTTAAATCCGACATTGCGACCAGACTCTTTAATCGCTTCAAGCATCACTTTAGTCGCTTCTAATGTCGCATTAACCGGCACTTTTCCCGTTGATGTTTTAATAAAATCGGCACCGGCATTGATACAAATTTCACTTGCTTTTTTTATCAATGCGGCTGTTTTCAATTCCCCTGACTCAATAATCACTTTCAGGGTGACTTTCTCACCACAAATATTTTTGCAGGCTTTAACCATCCTTGCCCCGATTTCTTCATTGCCGGCCATCAGTGCCCGGTAAGGGAAGACAAGGTCAACCTCATCTGCACCATAGGCAACGGCCGCCCGTGTTTCTGCCAATGCGATGTCTAAATCGTCATTACCGTGCGGGAAGTTGGTGACAGTCGCAATTTTAATGTGCGGGGTGTTTTGCAGCGTCAGGGTTTTACGGGCAATAGGAATAAAACGCGGGTAAATACAAACTGCTGCCGTATCACCCGCTGCGCTGTGTGCGTCTTGACAGAGTTTTATCACTTTTTGATCGTTATCATCATCATTTAAGGTGGTGAGATCCATTAACTGGATAGCTAAACGGGATGCTTGTTGTAAGTCGCGCATAATTTTTTTCCTTTAATCTTGATTATTACTGCTATGTTATTATTAAACTCGTTATCTGTTCTAACTGTGAAGCTTAAGTACTTGTTTATTAATTATTGTATTAAGCAACACTTAAGGCAAAGAATATGCCGACCAAGGTTGCGCTCATAAAATTAGATAAGGTGCCCGCGAGCACGGCTTTTAAACCCATTTGAGCGATATCAGGTCGGCGTGATGGAGATAACACACCCAAACCACCTAACAAAATAGCCATGGAAGATAAGTTGGCAAAGCCGCATAAAGCAACGGTAATAATGACTTGAGTGTGTTCGCTTAAGGTGTCTTTAATGCCGACAAAGTCAATATAAGCAACAAATTCATTAACCACTAATTTCTGGCCCAGTAAACTGCCTGCCTGAACAGCTTCCGACCATGGAATGCCAAGAAGGAAAGCAATCGGGGCGAAGGCGTAACCTAAAATCTGCTGCAGGGTTAGGGCTTCCAGGCCAAATAAACCACCCACAGAGCCTAAAATAGTATTAAGTAATGCGATTAAAGCGATGAAAGCGATTAACATACCACCGACATTCATTGCCAGATGAAGGCCGTCGCTTGCGCCCATTGCCGCTGCATCAATCACATTGACGGGTTTGTTTTCTTCTTCATCAATCTCTGACTTCGATAAAATGCCGACGGGTGTCTCTGTTTCAGGCACTAACAGTTTAGCCATTAATAAACCACCGGGCGCGGCCATAAATGATGCGGCAATAAGGTAGTCAAGACTAACACCTAAGGATGCATAACCCGCTAAGACTGCACCGGCAACCGACGCTAAACCGCCCGACATGACGGCAAAAAGCTCTGAGCGTGTCATGGTTTTTATGTAGGGTTTTACTACCAATGGCGCTTCAGTTTGCCCGACAAAAACATTGGCCGCTGCCGACATGGACTCGGTTCTGCTGGTGCCCAATGCTTTTTGCAGGGCACCGCCGAATATTTTGATGACAAACTGCATGATGCCCATGTAATAAAGCGTTCCCATTAATGCCGCAAAGAAAATAATGATCGGCAGTACTTTAAATGCAAAAACAAAACCGCCTCCGCCGAATACTTCAAACATTGTTCCGGAAACAAGACCGCCGAACAGAAAACTGATACCAGCATTGGCACTGTCTATAACGGCTTGTACCCCGCTGGATATTCCGCCCAGTATGCTTGCACCGGAATCTGTGAATATGACAAAAGCGGGTATGGCCGCTTGGATAGCAAATGCCCCGCCTATTGTTCGAAAGTTAATCGCCTTTCTATTACTGGAAAATATTACGGCAATTAACATCAGTGCTATTATTCCGACTAAACCCATTACAATTTCCATCTTGTTTCTCCATTTTATTTTGTCAATTTGATTAAAAAAGTTTTAAATAAGCTATCTGCTATCTGCTTTATTTAGTTAATACTTTAAGGACTTTTAATTTGTATTTATTAAAAATAAAGCGTCGTAATATTGTTCTTTCACACATTTGTTTTTATAAAAAACGATCCTTGGAATCGAGTAATTGAGCGCAGTTTATTTACTAACCCCCCCTTAAAATGTGATCTGGGCCTAGAGAATAATGAATATTTTAATCTTATTTAATCTGTTTACATAATATGTTGTTTTTAATATAAGCTACTATCTTATGATTGTTTTGTGGGTTGCAGCGCATAAAAGAGGGCGGTAGTTAATTAATTGACTTGGGTTATATACAAGAAAATTACTTTAATAGGATTATTCAGGAATCATTAGATGGCTTGGCTATTAAGAGGAACGCATGTTTACATTCACTAAAGAGTTTAACTGTTGCAAAACTGTGCTTTGTAAAAATTTTGCCGTGGCAGATAGTGCTGATTACATTCAAGAAAGTCGGCAGTTAGGGTATTTGTCCATTGCCTGCACATTATGCGGCAGTTACCCGCCATGGGTAAATAATAAGCTGGTTGAACATATTATCAATGAAAAACTTGAGGTTAATTTCGCCCGGAAACTAACCGCTTGTCCTAAGTGCGCTCAATATTTTTTCTTCAGTAAAAGCACTAAATCAATATCACATGGTTATACATCAGCAGGAACGCAAAGAAAAAGATGCTGCGAATGCCATACCGTTTTCAGCCAGGCAAACTTCAAAAACATTAATGCGCTTAAACTCATTTTAAGCAGCATTATGGAAAGCCAAGACATAAAAAAATCCATTAAAACAACGGGACTGTCGGCTAGATTGTATTATTTTTACCTTGAAAAATTAGCCCAAATTTTTGTCGATTTTAGTCGTTTAAATGAAGAAAAAGTGATCCACAGAAAATACTTGGCACTCTACACTCAGGGTAAGGTGGTTCATCTTGCTCATCAAAGAGGTTTTTATAGCTTACTGACTTCAGAGACGACAAGTGGTTACCTTTTTTTACAAAACAATAACTTAACGAGAGAGGCGTTAGCTAAGGAAGCAATCTATGATGCACAGGAAAATACAATAATATCGGTTAATGCTAACGATAATTTAGAAATGCTGCTTATCAATAGATATGACCAACACTTGAAAAGAAAACATTTTGAGCAACTATTAGTCGGAGAATTAAAACCTGTCACAAAGAGTCATTTAATCTACCCTGCTCAATTGGCTTATGCTCATTTCCAACTGTTAAATGCTTTTACCGCAAAAACATCTTCTTACACCCATTATATTGAACATGAAAGTTGTTTTAGATCGGCCGCCTTAATGTCGTCCGCCGCAGATATAAAAGCGGCTAAAGCAGAAGTTTATTTCTATTTCGCCTCCCCTCAAAAAAGTGATCATTTGCAGGGTAAAAAAATTGGCTGGTGGGGTGATAAATGGTTCAGTAACGATTTTGGCGCTTATTGCCCGATCGCATCCAATACAAAATTTAATCCCAATTTAAAATTAACTGACACGAGCAGTATTGAGTCGTTTTATTCCTACCTGGATGATAATTTGAATAAAGAGATAAATAGTATTAATGTTATTAATAATCTATGCGAAATACATCGTATTATATTTAACTACTGCGTACTGAAAAATAATACCAGCAGAGCAAAATTGTTAAAGGTAACAGACACCATTTATTCGCCGCAAAGTTTGCTTGATACCGCATTAAAAACCATAATGACCTGTTATTAATAAATAGTGCTAAGAATACACTTTTTAGTTGTATTTTTATTAAACATTGCTATACAATTTGCAACCTGAAATTTAACGATAAATACGTATGGTACTTTGTTGGATGAAATGATTCATTCAAGCAGAGCAGCGATGCGGCCCAATAGAGGTTTTCCAAATGAAAAATGCTATTCATCCTGAATACAA
>DATBNI010000273.1:0-6113 GCA_036554425.1 Psychromonas sp. | reverse complement strand
TGGCCGCTTGAGAATATGCAGAGTTACCCTGCCATGCCTATTTCACTAAAGAAATAATAAATGCAAATTCCCGGGCGGTATCCTCTAAGTGTTTAAAACGGCCCGATTTTCCGCCATGTCCGGCTTCCATATCAGTATATAAAAGTAATAGGTTATGATCTGTCTTTAAGGCGCGCAATTTAGCCACCCACTTGGCAGGCTCCCAATATTGCACCTGTGAGTCATGTAAGCCAGTGGTCACTAACATATTAGGATAGTCTACTGCTTTGACCTGATCATAGGGGCTATAGGAAAGCATATAGTGATAATAATCTTTGTCATTAGGATTACCCCATTCATCGTATTCTCCCGTGGTAAGCGGGATGGATTCATCTAACATAGTTGAGACAACATCAACAAAGGGTACGGCAGCCACCACCCCTTTATATAATTCCGCTGCCTGATTAATGACCGCGCCCATCAGCAATCCTCCGGCGCTTCCGCCCATCGCAAAGACCTTCTCTTCTGCCGCATAGCCAGATTCTATTAAACTCTTTGTTACATCGATAAAATCATTGAAGGTGTTTTTTTTGTTGAGCAGCTTTCCCTGTTCATACCAAGACCGTCCCAATTCTTCTCCACCGCGAATATGTGCAACGGCATACACAAAACCGCGATCTAAGAGACTTAAGTTTGAAGCATTAAAAGCAATATCTAAACTATGACCGTAAGAGCCGTAAGCATAAATCAGTATTGGATTTTTATGGTTAAACAGCTTTTTATGATAAACCAGAGAAACAGGTACCTGCACACCATCACGGGCAGTTACCCAAACACGTTCGCTTTTATAATCAGCACTGTCAAACTCGCCCATTACCTGGCTTTGTTTTAATAAAACGCTCTCTCCGCTGTTTAAATCCAATTCATAGACAGATGAGGGCGTAGTAAAGGAGGTATACTGATAGCGAAATTTAGCCGTATCGGGTTCGGGATTATAATGACTGAAAACCGTATAAACAGGATCACTAAAAGTTAAGGTTTTTGACTCACCGGTTTGATAATTAATTTGCCGTAATAGGGGTAAACCATCCTGGCGCTCTTCAACAATTAACCATTCCTGCATCAATTGGTAATCTTCCAGCAACACATCTTTACGCGCCTCAATAACAGTGTTCCAGGCATCGGCATTGTGGTTAACGGGCGAGTTAGCGGTTTTTAAAGCAAAGTTTTTACCGCTGTTATTGGTGCGAATATAAAACTGCTCCTGAAAATGCTCAATACTGTATTCATGGCCACGTGAGCGGGGTAAAAATGAGACAAACTCTCCCCTAGGTTGGTCGGCATCCAGGACTAAACACTCAGAGGTGGTGGTACTGTCAATGGCAATCACCAGATACTGCTCAGAGCGTGTTTTGTAAATATTAACGTAGAAGGTATCATCCAGCTCTTCATAAACTAATAGGTCATCGTCTGTTTTTGCGCCTAATTGATGGCGGTAGACTTGATAGGGCAATAAGGTTTCCGGGTGTTGTTTAACATAATAAACAGTTTGATTGTCGTTTGCCCAGACCAGGTCAGAAACGTCTTCAATAAGATCATTGAGAAGCTCACCTGTTTCAAGATTTTTAAAACGCAGGGTATATTGACGGCGACCGACGACATCTTCAGAAAATGCCATCAACATTGAATTACTTGATAAGCTTAAATCACCCAACTGATAATAAGAATGTCCCTGCGCACGTTCATTGCAATCAAAAAATATCTGTTCAGTGGCCGCCATAGATCCTTTTCTGCGGCTGTGCAGCGTATAATCTTTGCCTTGCTCAAAGCGAGAAGTATACCAAAAGCCCTTTTTAAAATAGGGAACGGATTCAAGCCTTGGCTCCTGCCGTGCCACCATCTCGTCATACAACTCAGCCTGCAGGTCAGCCAGGGGAGCCATCTCCTGCTCAGTGAAGGCATTTTCCTGCTGCAAATAATCGATCACCTGCGGATCCTGACGATCATCATCACGCAACCAAAAATAATCATCTTTACGTAAGTCACCATGAATTTCATGAATGTGGGTTTTCTTTGACGCTTGGGGTGCTGACAGTTTAGGTTTTAAATTCATGATCTTCTCTGCTTGTTATAAGTGTGACGATCTTAGCATTGAGCGGCGTTCGGGGAAAGGTTGCCAATCATCAGGTGATCGATTTAAGCTCAGGTAAAATAACAGCCTTACTCTAATCATAAATAAGGCAAAACCAGAAACATTTAATCTTCTTGCAGAATCATAAACAAAAGCCCCTCATGCTGTCATCATGACACCAATGAGTCATAATGACAGCTAAAAACACAGTCATTATGATACTTTAAATCTTCAGCCTACAATGTAAATCATTATAAAACAACAAGTTACAAACTCGGCCTGAATTTTGCTTTATATGCAGCATCTGTATATAAACATTCCGAGGGAAATACGTTATGAGTAAGAATAAGCTCACCATGATAGCACTGCTTGCGGTGCTGATCGCTTCATTCACTGTACTGCTAAGTTTAGGCAGTGATATTTATCGTGAAAAACCCCCCATTCCAAGCGCCTATGTGGATTTCAATGGTCAAACTGTGTTCAGTAAAGACGATATCGAGCAAGGCCAATTAGTATGGCGTTCCATGGGTGGGCATCAACTTGGATCCGTTTGGGGACACGGCTCCTACGTGGCACCGGACTGGACTGCAGATTGGCTGCACCGTGAAGCACAGGCTTGGCTGAATATTACTTCCCGGCAGCGCTACCAGCAGAATTTTGCAGCACTTGACCCCGAACTTCAAGCCGGATTAGAGTTCGCCCTGCGTAATGATATACGCCATAACAGCGTAGTAACGCAAGCAAATGGTATAACCCAGGTTAGTTTATCTGCAACACGTATCGCTGCTATCGCAGAGGTGACGGATCATTATTTATCACTATTTGGTGACGATCCAAAGCTGACTTCTCTTAGGGAGCAGTACGCAATGAAGGAAGGCACTATTCCTTCTCTTGAGCGCAGAGAACAACTCAATGCTTTCTTATTCTGGGGAGCATGGGCTGCCATCACAGAGCGCCCGAATGAAAATTACACTTACACCAACAACTGGCCATTTGATCCGCAACTTGGTAATACACCAACACCGAATAATATCGTCTGGTCCATCCTGAGTATTATTACCCTGATTGCCGGTATTGGTACCCTGGTTTGGCATCATGCTAGCGGCAAACACGAAGCACTGCCCAAACCTGCGGATAAAGATCCGTTATTTTTCACGCAACCGACTAAATCTCAGAAAGCGGTTGCTAAATATTTTGTGACTGCCATCGGCCTGTTCCTCTTGCAGATTTTGCTCGGAGGGATCACGGCTCACTATGCCGTTGAAGGGCAAAGCTTTTATGGCTTTCCGCTATCTGAAATTCTGCCTTACTCAGTAACACGTACATGGCATACGCAACTTGCCGTATTCTGGATTGCCACCGCCTGGTTAGGCACGGGACTTTATATTGCCCCGGCGCTGTCTGGCCATGAGCCTAAATACCAACGTTTTGGTGTTAACCTGCTGTGGGTCGCATTGCTGATCATTGTGCTGGGCTCGATGGCCGGAGAATGGATGGGTGTACAGCAGTATTTTGACCTGGATATGAACTTCTTATTTGGCCATCAAGGTTATGAATACATCGACCTTGGCCGCGTTTGGCAAATCCTCTTATTAGTTGGCCTGCTTATTTGGTTGGCGCTGGTCACTGCCGCTATCCGTCCTGCACTTAAAAAACAGGGTGAAATGACGCCTGTGGTCTGGGTTTTATACGCCTCTTGTATTGCTATAGGTTTATTCTACGGCGCCGGTTTATTTATGGGCAAACATACCAACTTAGCCATTGCTGAATACTGGCGCTGGTGGGTTGTTCACCTATGGGTAGAAGGATTCTTCGAGACCTTCGCAACCTCGGTGATTGCTTTAATGCTGGTGCGTTTAGGGCTTATTCGCGCGCGCAGTGCCAACGCTGCGGTATTGTTTACTACCGTTATCTTTTTGACCGGCGGTTTGATTGGCACCCTGCATCACCTGTATTTCACTGGCGCCCCGACCTCTGTTATCGCTTGGGGAGCCATTTTCTCTGCTCTTGAGGTTGTGCCGTTAGCCTTAATAGGTTTTGAAGCTATCGAAAGCTATCGTATGCGCAGTGCAGCGCCTTGGATGGTACGCTACAAGTGGGCAATCATGTTCTTTGTCGCAACCGCATTCTGGAACCTAATTGGTGCGGGTGTACTTGGTTTCCTCATTAATCCCCCCATTTCCCTGTACTTTATTCAAGGTTTGAATACCACAGCTACCCATGCCCATGCGGCCTTTATGGGTGTATATGGGATGCTCGGTATAGGTCTGATGCTGTTTTGTCTGCGCGGTATTACCGGCAACTTAATCTGGAATGAAAAATACCTTAAAGGGGCATTCTGGACATTGAATATCGGTCTGGCGGCCATGGTCTTTATGTCGTTATTACCCGTTGGTTTAACCCAGTTCTTCGCGGTACTGGAAAATGGTTACTGGTATGGCCGCTCACCTGCGGTTATCCATAGTCCTCTGGTTGAAACCTTAGTCTGGTTGCGTGTTCCCGGTGATATATTGTTCGGTTTGGGCGGTATGCTACTGGGTCTGTTCTTATTCGATTTATTGAGAAAGATCCTGTCTAAGAAACCTGCTAACTATACTGCCGGTGATTTAATCCCTAACGCACAATAATAGTTAGGCTATTATTACTCAGGGCCGTTCGCGGCCCTTTTATCGTTAGCAGGCTCAGGGTTAGAGCAGCGATTCGCCGCAGTAAATGGTTTGAAATTGATATAAAAATAGTTCATAAAGGTTACTATCAAGCTTCAGATTACTTTTTAGACTTAATTTCCTCATCCCTAAAAAATTGATGACAGGCGCTTTAAATGGATTATTTATTAGTTAAACATCTGCATATGGGAATGGCTTACCTGAGCATTAGCTTGTTTCTTTTCCGCTCAAGCTTATCGGTAGCAGCATCTCCATTATTACAACATAAACTGGTGAAAATATTACCGCATCTGGTTGATACATTTTTACTGCTCTTTGCGATTTTGTTAATGATAACGGTTAAACAGTATCCTTTTGTTGATACCTGGTTAACGGCCAAGTTAATCGCCCTGCTTGCTTATATTGCGGTTGGCAGCATTGCCATTAAACGCGGTAAAAGCGCAGTGATTCGCTTATGGGCGAGTATCATTGCCGTACTTATATTTACTTATATTGTCGGCGTAGCAAAAACGCACCATGCGCTCTCCTGGTTAGCTGTCGCTTAAGATAATAAAGATGCTGTATCAGCAGCATCTTATAGAAAAGGAATTAATGAAGTGATTAGGTATGACACAGAAAAAATTAACCAAGAAAGATAAACAGGCTCTAATACCAGTACCTTGGGTAATATCGTTGTGGATTAGCCGATAAATTATTGATAAAAAGCGCCACGACAAGCAAAATTATCGCACTCCCCAATATCGGGAACAGGATAAAGAAGTAGCCTTGATCGTGTACTTCCGCATCGCCAATAACAGCTATTAGCGCGGTAGCACCACCAGGCGGGTGCAAGGTACGAGTCAAATGCATACACAAAATGGAAAGCGAAACGGCAAGTGCAGCCAGGAGCGTCACGTCAAAGGGAAAATACTTATAAATTGATACACCTATCGCGGCAGAAATGATCTGCCCACCCAGCAGGTTACGCGGCTGTGATAATTCAGCCTGCGGGACACCGTAGAGCAATACGGCGGATGCACCAAATGAAGCCACTAAAAACAAGCTGTTTTGCAAATTTTCATAACTATACTTACTTAATATTGCAATCAGGTATATCCCAACAAATGCCCCTAACCATGACCATCCTATTTTGCACAATGGTTTTCTGGGTGGACTGGATCCTCCCCCCTGCATTTTTTTAAAGTATTTCCTGATCATATTTTGCTACTTATCCTATTGTGTCGGCTTTATCTTTCGACAACATTATTGCTAATAAGCTATTATTAGCGAAAAACACTCAAGCGGCTCACGCTATGCTCGGGTAAATTTTTGTCATGAATGATTTTATATATCTCATT
>DATBNI010000177.1:0-2571 GCA_036554425.1 Psychromonas sp. | reverse complement strand
CTACATAAAATGCTGCAAAGCTCTTTTTAATACCCAGCGGATAAATCTAAAGACTTCTCCAGAAAATGCGCTTCACAATACAGCCTTATGCTGAAGCGCATGTCAGGCGAGCCGTAACTCATTTAAAGACGCAAATACATTTCTCTCACTGATGTCAGGATTGATGCTCAACTCAAGAACAGTGACAGCCGGAAGATCTACCTCATAATCTTCAATTTCACAGGTTGAACCCTCAGGACTGAAGTTCCACTGCTGTCTTATAATTTCCTGATACGTTTGACCACCGTCCGGAGACCAACGCAGAACATATTCTTGCGTACGTTCAAATTCTAACTCTTCAAATTTCAACCTGATCCATTGCAGCCGCTGAGGATTGTCAAAGATAAGTCTGATGACCTGTTTTCCTTGTTCTGAGGCACGCCACTCGGAGACTTTATCCGGCAGCAGTGCGGATTCTATTGGAAATGCCTCATCCTCTGAGGTGACTTCCACTACCGCAATCTGCTCGATATCCAACCATTTCTGATCAGGTTTAATCTCTTGTTTATCATCTCGATTAATAATTATTTTACGCATCAGTATTCCTTTTATATTGTCACAAGCTCGATAAATACGCTTAATAGCCAGCCGTATTTTAACTTATTGATTCGCGGTTTTACGCAATAACTTCATGCTAAAAAAAGAAATACGACTAACCAGTATGCTCAAAACCTAGATTACCGTTTTTAACACCAACTTCGCAATCCAATATTTTCCAGTATCCCAGCTTAAGCGGCTAATTCTTATGCCCCCCACTGCACCATGATAATTTTGTCCAAAACGACTCGCTAATTCACACCAGATTTTATCATCAATCACCAATGTATCTAGTCATTGTGGCCTATTACCGCACCAGGCTTATCATCTCGTAATACTCTGCTCGTCCAAGATAATCAATCGGCGAAAAAGGAACACTTTGGGTGTATGTCCTACAAAACCATATAAAGGTAGAATAGGCATTTTGAGGTGCCGCCGGCATGGCGGTGAATCAATCAAGGAAAGCCCTGTTGCACGAGATGGTGTCATAATGAGATCTGCTCAATCAATACAGTGCCTGAATAAAACATAGAAACGGATTGATATTTAATAATTAGATGTACAGCTATTTACTTTGATTCCGTCCACAAATTTTGGCCAGATAGAGGGCTTTATCGGCCTGAATTAATGCTGTTTCAATGGGTGTTTCATTTAGATTGACCACAGATATCCCAATACTTGTGGTGACTTTTATTATAACCTCAGGTGTAAGCTCCAGATGTAACTCTTCGATGCGTTGTCGTAATCGTTCTGCGGCCAGTCTTCCTGATACAAGATCAGTGTCAGGCATCATCAAGGTGAATTCGTCACCCCCTAGGCGGGCAAATACATCAATAGTTCTTGTACACTTTCGGCAGTTATCCGCCACCGAGGACAAAAGTTTATCTCCAACATCATGGCCGTAGGTGTCATTAATATGTTTAAAATGATCTATATCTATCATCATGATGCAGGTTTCAGTTGGTCGTCTTTTGGAGCGCTCAGTCTCTTTTTCCGCATAAGTAAAAAAGCTGGCCCGATTGTTTACCTGTGTTAGGTGGTCAATGGTTGCCATCTGATGTGTCAGCAAAGCCTCCTCCAGTAATCGCTCTAAAGCGCGTGCCATGGCCGCAATTTCATCACGCCCACTAACCCGAATTTTGGTGTCTGAATCGCTGGTAGGGATACTACGCATGGCCTGACTGATTATCGTCAGACGGTTACCAAAGCCGTGTACGACAATCATCCAGTAAAAAATAAACAGCAGTGTAGCGGCAATAATATTAAGGATCACGGCAAGATTGATGGTTCTTTTTTCTTGAACTATTGCGGCATCGGCAGTGGTTTGAAAGCGACGGAAAATTAGTTGTCTATAATCTGACGTGAGTGACGTTAGCTGATCGGCAAGTTGATCCAATTCTGTTAGATATTTTTTAGCTGACGCCTGCAAGATCAATACTTGCCGTTTAATTTCAAAAACTCGGCTCCTTTGTTCTGAAGCAGTATTCAGCCATTGCACGTGTGTCAACGAAGACTGATTTTCGCTCGCTTGAGGCATCAGCTTTTCACTGCAAAGGAGGAATTCATCTTCTTGTTTTTTTAGCTGTTGTAACGTTTCGGCATAAAGGGCGCGTTTGATTGAAAATACCATGCAGATAGTGATGTCTTGCATATTCGCAAAAAGAACATCATCTGTAACTGTCGCATTTTGTTGCGTGTAAGCATCAAGAAAGTCGTTGCGTATAGTCTCTAAAATCTCGAATTCCGAAGCGGCTACACTCCGCGCCTGATCTTCTTTTGTAAAACTATGATTGATAACTTGAAACACAATTTGTGACAGGGAGCGGATTGACTGACTCAGACTGTTCACGGTTAGCACATTGATCTCTCCCCCTTCCAGTGAGATGGCAGAGGTTTTTATTTCCAAATCGTCTAGTAATTTGCCAATCGATATATAAGAATCAGTAAGTTTTTTCTGTCTTTGGGCCACGATAAGACGATTGGTTTGTAGCGCGA
>DATBNI010000150.1:0-5600 GCA_036554425.1 Psychromonas sp. | reverse complement strand
TTACATCCTATTGAACATAATACTATTTAACATAAAATGTATAATATACTTGTCTATCTGCGGGGTTGGAAAACCGTTAATTTACCGGATATTTAGATAAATTGAAGGAATATCACTCGTTTTAAGCTTTATATGAGCTTGTTTTCATTCATTCCTTTTGTAATTAAAAGCCTTCAAACCCTTGATATTGTTAGGCTGCAGACAGTTTTAATTGAAATTAATGCGCTCTCACGTGAAATCTGTGCAAACATTAAGGTATTTCCTCATAGAATAAAAGTGACAGCCTTTTGTTAACCAATTATTTTGATTAAATAACCAGTCAAACTAACTTTATCTTCTGACGCCCGTTATCCCAATTAGTTTTATGCTCTTCTGTAAGATCCGTAACTAAATATGATTTAACTTACTAGGTAAACTTATTTTAGGCTCTTCTGTAAACCATGATAGTTATAATTAAATAACTCATTGTTAACTGCACGTCCTGGTGTAATTAACTCTTCATAGAAAATTTTTACAGCTAATCTTTATAATAATTATTATTGTCAATCGGCAACGGTTTTTTAAATAAGAAATGCTTATTTTAAAAAATTATAAATTTATATTATCTAAGAGGAATCTTTGGACAGTTTAACCTCCCTGCTGATATTTTACCTTTTACCACTTCGGTACTTCAATCGGCAAACACATACATTGAACCAGTAACGCCATGTTGTATCTGTTCTAATAAAAAACAAATTATTCGGATTTTAGAAATGGCTTAAAACACTTTATATATTCAGCATTAATGGGATATTGATTAATATTTTGACGCTCTGTGGTGCAATCTGTGGAAAAGATAAGGTATTTCCTCAGACAACAAAAGCTTCAAACGGTTATGATTTAATAATTTTTATTCGTTAAACTCTTTTTCATTCTCCCCAGCAAAAATTAAATAACTTCGGATAAATTCGCATGATGTTCTGCGGCATGACTATCCCAATTTTCTTTGCAACTTTCTCTATATCATTAACTGACATGTTGTCTGACTTTGCAGGTAAACTTGTTTGCAAGTTACGTTGTAAACCAAGATTGATGTAGTTATAAAGTTGATCTGTTAACTCACTACTTAGCAATAATCCATTTGTGCTTTTATGTGCAACAATATTTCTCGCTTCAGAATATAATGCAGACAAAAAATGAATGGCAGCGTGATCCATTTCCGAATCAAAATCTGTTAACTGATCGGTTAACTCATTAAATTGCATATTAGGTATCATCAGTAACTCATGTAAATTATTTTCAAAATCATCATCATAATAATTTTTGATACCAAGATTTTTAAGATAAATCTGTGTTTTTTTGGATGCGATATTTAGTTTTCCATGATGGTAGCCATCAATCTCTGGCTTAATATTTATACCTCGACAAACATGGTCGATAGTATCTAAGAGTGTATGGTTAGTGCCCGTTGTAATAATTGAACGAGCATAGAAGATTTTTTGAATAGCTTGGATAAACTTGACTGTATCCTCGCCAGAAATTGGTTGATATAACCAATGTACTACAGTTTTTATTTCATCTAAATCATGTAATAAAGTACTAAACTCAAACTCTGTTTTATTATTATTTTTTAGCATAGGAATGTTTGGATAGTTTACCCACCCTGCCGCTGTTTTTCGTTTAACTTGCCAGATATTTCCATCGGTAAATACACAAAACTCAGCTTGAATTGAATCAGCACTAGCATAGCTAATAGCTTGTTCCATATGGTCTTTTTTCTTACTGTAACCCTTCTGCCTTTTACATTAGATAACAATAAACGGTTTTTCATTCATGTAAATAAGGATGTCGATAAAGCCTCTGCGAGTGCCGTATTGAACAGCCTTTTCAATTTTCATCTGGCCTATTGAATAACCATAATAGCGGATTAATTCAAAAAGAGCCCACTGTCTAACCGTTACTGATATGGCAAATTTGAAGAATATTTTTGGCTAAATCGATTCCGATGATATTAGATTTCAACATTGTATGACCTCCTTAATAGTTACCGTAACTCTAGGCTAGTTGCTAGAGTTGTGGAGTCCATACATCGCCTTAGCTTTTTATTCTCTAATCTGAATTTCTTAACCAATATTGACATATATACTTGCCATTTACTGACCGTAATGTGATTTTATATTAACTTTTATTTAAGTGGGGGATGATGTTTCTTTAATATTATGATTTGAAAGGATAGGTATGAATGCCCTGCCTTTTTTCCCCCTCGCGTCGGAAACCTGTATGAGAGCCACCTACCGGTGGCCCTCATTACAGCGTCCTATCCGATTCGATAAGGCCGCATCATCTCATGGTCTTCGTGCTCGAGAATGTGGCAGTGCCATTGAAACAGCCCCGCGATGCCGAAGGTGGCAATGATTCGGGTAACTTCTCCCGGATAGCAGATGACGGTGTCCATTTCCGACCCGGTCTCCAAAGGTTGAGGCGGTTTAACTGCTCCTGCCAACTGGATGTTGTTAACTGTGACCGTTGACGTAGGGGTCGGTGCATATTTGTTGAAAGTGATTGCCTGTCGGTCGACGATCTGGAAGAGAACCGCGTGGAGATGTACCGGATGGGAATCGACCGTGGTATTGAAAATCTCCCAGACCAGCGTTTCCCCAACTTTAGGATTCTCGGTCACAGGGTCATCCCAGCGTTGCGAAGTGCCCGTATAAATGGGCGCGCCGGCCACCGTCTCGGTCACCTTCCCGAGCATAGGCTGGATCCGGCCAAATTCGTCCATTCCTTCCGTCAGCAGAACTCGTATGGGACCCGCATCGGGTGTCAGCGGCTCGATTAGTTCGTCCCGCAATTGATGTGGGAGCGGCGCAACTAAAGCCGGCAGCGGTAGAAGAAGCGGGTCAACCACAAATTGTGCGACCACTCCGTCCAATTGCGGGTTGGGCAACTTGCCGTCAGGGAAAGGTTTCCTGGCTCCTTTGTTTCTTAGGGTGAAACTTCTGCCACCTTGGCCGGTGAAATCGAGTATGACATCGTAGCGCTCGGCATTCGCCATCAGCAAGGTTGGGCTGATGACAGCAGTGTTGAGGAAGCCCCCCTCACTGCCGATAACCGTAAAAGGCAGTCCGTTCTTTGCCGACTGACCGTTGCTCGATAGAAACATGTCCAGAAAGCGAGAATTGCAGCCGTTGATCAGGCGCAGGCGAACCTGTCCTGCGGGGACGCTTATGCGCGGCCAGGTCACTCCGTTGACCAGCATCACGTCGCCAAAGTATTCGGGCAGCGTTGAAGGGCCGCCCGGCCATGGTTTCACAGCGCCGGCGTTCGCCGGGGCCACCCAGGGCATATCCGGATAAGCGAAGCGGCCATCGGGATAGAACATCCGGTCCTGAATGACCATCGGAATTTCGGGTAGTTGCATGAGGCCGACGGCCTCTAAAATTCCATCGGGCTGCTCCTCTTTCCCGCGGATAATGTAGGCGGCGGCAAGGCCCGCATAGACGTTGTATTTGGTGATCCCGAGCGCGTGGTCGTGATACCAGGCTAACGTGCCGCCTTGATCGTTCTTATACGTGAGCATCGCCTGATTGTGGACAGGTGAATCAGTATCTGTCTCTCCTCCCGGCGTCACCCAAGCCTCTGAATAGCCGTCCGAGTCCTCGTCGATATTCTTGCCGCCATGCAAGTGGGCGATAAAGCGGACCTCTGGCTCTGACATATCCGTGCCATGCACGTGTTTATCAATGACCGTTTCGGCACCGGCGATGGCGGGAATGCCGGTCTTCAGGATATGCATATCAGGGCTGACCTTATTGTAGTCATAGGTGATCTCTAGAGGTGTCCCCCCGGCCAAGAGACTAGTGGTGATGATTGTCGGCCCCAGAAAACTACCGTCGTATTTGATTTCGTCCCCGAAAGCATCTTGCTCACGATAGGCCCATACCGCTGTCGTTGGATAGCCAGTCGGCAAGACCTGAAGAGCTAGTTGGCTGACTTGAATAGTTGCGCTTGTACTTGTTTGTAGATCGATGATACCCCACTTAGCTCCGGGCACCGGCATCTCGGTTACGAATTTGGGGATCGCTTTCGGATTAATCACCGGTGCGCTGAAGCGCGGATCGGCGATGGTGCCCGCCAGTACACCTGCCGTGACCGCCTTCTGGCTGGTCCACAGCCAAGGCACTGATATTGCAGCTCCGGTGAACACAGTAGTTTGGATGAATTTTCTGCGGGTTAAATTACCACTTTTTTTTTCATAACTCTTACTCATGACAAATCTCCTACTGTATAGCTGTTAAACATGTTTAATTACAATTTTCTGCATTTAAACTACAGGTCAATTTTTTAGTCTGTAAATATGAAAAAAATTAAAAATTAAAAATATAGACGACCTTTCTGGACTGTTGCGATCAGTACAACAACCCGCAACGTTATACTCAGGCCAATACACCTTCTCGGCTGGAATGGAACTGAATTATAGCTTTAATGGTAGTATGAAAAGGGCTGTACGCGAATTGACATTGCGGTTATAGAGATGACTTAATATTCACGGAAATAATTACGGTTAGATAAGTATTTAAAAAGTGTAGTGTCTGGTTGTACTGAAACAGCAACATAGTTTCGCAGCCTGGAGGGGAAATATTATTTATACACATCAAAAGTAACCGCTAGAAGTATTTACTAATATGACTCAATAACTTCTTATCGCACAAGTTCTAGCTTGTGGTATCGAAAATATATTACCGTTATTTTATTAAGTCATTAATATCCTATGGAAAACTGGAACGATCATATCAGGCACGTTGTGCCGTTGTATTGCAGTAATATATTGCGAAACTTTTTACAGAGAGAATAATAAAAATATTTGTAAGTGCCCTATTTGTATTTATTCGTTTTCAGTGGTTAATGTTTCGATATAATATTTAGAATAAGCCTAATCTAGGAAAAAAATGGAATTATTATTAGTAGTTGCGGTTTTTTTTGTATTGATATGGGCATTAAATAAGAAGTTATTTATAGGCAAGCTATTTGTTATCAAACTTACCAAGTCAAAAGCAATTGTATTAAAGGGAGTTCCGCCTACAAAATTTATTACTGAATGTAAAATCATGGCCCGCAAGAAAAATTCACCTGGTTACATCTATGGGGTAAAAGATCATCAGGGAATAGCATTAAAATTTTCCTCAAATATAAAGGAAGAAACTGCACAACGTTTTAGAAACTTATTCCCCTTTGAACAATATCACCGTTCAAGCACATCAACTCCCCCAGATGGAAGAACCAATAGGAAAAAGAAAAATAATGGATAATTGTTCAAACTCGGTCAATGCATGGAGCGTGCTAAATACTTTATAGTCTTTATTCCACTTTATTGATGTAATGAAAATTGCATCACTTCCGTTAAATTCGCATGATGTTCTGCGGCGTGACTATCCCAATTTTCTTTACAACTTTCTCTAATATCATTAACTGACATGTTGTCTGACTTTTCAGGTAAAGTTGTTTGTAAATTTAGCTGCAAACCTAAATTTATAAAATTAAATAACTCATCGCTGCTTAGATTTAATTGCTTTTCAGTTCTCTACTCTGTAATGTTTCTGGCGACTGTATATAAAGCTGAT
>DATBNI010000143.1:0-2707 GCA_036554425.1 Psychromonas sp. | reverse complement strand
GGACACCCTGATCATTTTTCGACAGCTTCCCCGAAATTTCAAACTGCTCAAGATTGCTTTCCATCCACTGTAAATAATCAAACTGCAAAGCAAAGGATCCGGCCTCTTTATTTTCTTCAGCTAAACCGGCCAGCAGCTTATTCTGCAGTAAAATAAAATCGACCACAGAACCATTTAAATTTTTTATCTCTAAAGGAATTTCAGCATTATCACTGCGGATATTGACATTTTCGACAATAAGCTCCTTTAAAAAAAGGTTCTTAATCGGAAATGGCGGTTTATACTTTTTTACTGCGCCAGAATCATTAAGCATGGCTGGAATAACTAAATTCATATCTTTGATTGCCAACAGTTGCACCCTTAACTGTTGAACCGACAAAAAAGGGGATAACGGCTTTATTGAAAATAAGGCGTCTGCCCGTAGCTGCAGCTCTCCGGAGAACATTTTGCTGATCAACTTGGTGATCCTGGCTTTATTATTATTAAGCTCAGCGACAAGTTCGGTATTTTGCACTGCAACCTCCTGCCCAGCTAACGCGAAATTAAGTGAATCTGCTTTAAGACTCAGGTTCGCTTGTAAATTTTTGACATTAAAAGACCCGGACAACTGCAGATTTTTAACCCTGAGTGTTTCACCGGCTGTTTGCTGTGCCCAGAGTTCTTTAACCAGCAGCTTTAAGTTACCGGAAAAAGGTCTTGTTACTAGCTGCCGATCGGCAATGATCTGCAGATTGTCTGACCTAAAATCGACCCCATCAGCCACCATCCTTTGCCCTGCGTGAGTGATATCGATATTTAAGTCGTTAACCGATAATCTGCCGATAGTAAGCTTCTGCCAGGGCAGTGTCTGCCGGCTTTGCGTTGTTTGCTGCACACTTTTGCTCTTTTCTGCAGTCTCAGCATCTGTCGTTTCAACAAGGTCAGCAAGTGAGCCCGTAATACGCATTCCGGTTAACTGCACCGGACCAAGTACTAACTCTCTGTGCCAGAGATCCAGCCTGGTCAGGCTAAGCTTCACTTTATCGACATAAAGCACTTGCCGGTTAGCTATTGTCAGAGACAGGCCGGAAAGTGAGACAGTGGAATCGGAAAACAAGTGACTGTCAACTGATTCAAAATTAACCTGGTACCCGCTTAACTGCGCTATCTGTTTGCTGATAAAATCACGATGCGCATTAATATCAAAAAAGCGCATAAAAAGAAGCAGGGAAACAGCCAATAAAGCCAGTATAAAAGTGCCAATGACAAAGCAACGTTTCATCTTCTCCTCCTAAAGTCATGTTGCAGCAAGTGAATACCAGCATCCTTTTTGTCAGGATAGGTTAATTTTTCGAGACCTCCGCGACTGAGGCAGCCCCTAGGCATGAACATACTGATCTTTATCTCCTAACCAGCGCTTGATAAGTGCAGGCATTAACTCCGGGAAAGAATTCATCATATCAAAAGCTAGTTGCTGCGCTTGCGGTAATAAACTTTGATCGCGCAGTAAATCCGCTATTTTAAATTCAGCAACGCCCGTCTGTCTGGTGCCTAGCACTTCGCCAGGTCCGCGAATCGCCAGATCCTGCTCGGCAATATAGAAACCATCATTACTTTCACGTAATACCTGCAAGCGTCTTTGGGCAGTTTTCGACAGCGGCTTTTTATACAGTAAAACACAATGGCTGGCGACTTCACCTCGTCCGACTCGTCCGCGCAACTGGTGCAGTTGCGCCAGTCCAAGCCGCTCCGGATTTTCAATAATCATCAGACTGGCATTAGGCACATCCACACCCACCTCAATCACAGTCGTTGCCACCAGCAAGTCTAATTCACCCGCTTTAAAAAAATCCATCACATACTGTTTTTCGATAGCCTTCATACGCCCATGAACGAGGCCGACACGAAGATTAGGAAGCGCTAACTGCAGCTCATTAGCGGTATTTTCTGCAGCCTGGCATTCCAATACTTCCGATTCTTCAATCAGAGTGCATACCCAATAGGCCTGCCGCCCTTCCTTTTTACAGGCTTGGTAAACCCGCTGAATAACCTCATCACGCCGCTGATCAACCAGCGCGACGGTTTTAATGGGCGTTCTCCCCGGCGGCAGTTCATCAATCACCGAAACATTGAGATCCGCATAAGCTGTCATCGCCAGGGTTCTTGGGATAGGGGTTGCCGTCATGGTTAACTGATGCGGCGCAAAATCACCTAAGCGTCCCTTTTCACGTAATGCTAAGCGTTGGTGTACGCCAAAGCGATGCTGCTCATCAACAATAATCAGGGCCAAATTATTAAACTGCACACTTTCCTGAAACAGCGCATGTGTGCCGATCACCATCTTCGATAAACCTAAGCTGATATTTTCTAACTGATCGCGCTTTTCTTTGACCCGCATTTTTCCAGAAAGCATACCGACACGCACCTCGAGTGCTGCAAACCATTTTTGAAAATTAAGCTGATGCTGCTCTGCTAACAGTTCAGTGGGAGCCATTAAAGCCACCTGATAACCGGCCTCAATAACACTCAATGCAGCCATTGCCGCCACCAGGGTTTTCCCGGATCCCACATCCCCCTGCACCAAGCGCATCATAGGGATTTTTTGCTGCAAATCCTGTTGAATCTCCCGGGTAACTCTATGTTGTGCATCGGTCAGAGTAAAAGGCAGGTTTTGTAATAACTTTTCTTGAAGTAAACCGCTTTTTTTGACCGCAATGGCCTGATGAGA
>DATBNI010000141.1:0-8713 GCA_036554425.1 Psychromonas sp. | reverse complement strand
CGCGTCAATAGCGATTGATTTACCCGCGCCTGTCTCCCCTGTGATGGTTGTCATCCCTTGATGGAATTCTAATTCTAAAAATTGAACAATGGCAAAATGTTGAATAGTTAATTGGCTAAGCATAATTTTTACATCCCAAAGACTGAGTATTAATACTGTTTATTTGCACAGTCTAATACTGTTTTTTTAAACAGTAAAGTGAGATGTGTTGAATTTTCTTCTAATTATTAATAAAGCTTATTACCCCAACCCAATTTATTTTGTAACACATGGAAATAGTTATAGTTTTCCGGATGAACTAATTTTAATTGATCCTGGCTTTTTTTGATGATCACTTCATCGCCAGGTAAAACCGATAAATTTACATGGCTGTCACAGCTGATTTGCATTTCACTTTTATTCGATGGTGCCATTTTTAAACGCACACAACTATTAGCGTCAATAACAATAGGGCGGCTGTTTAAAGTATGTGGGAACATAGGTAGCAGACTAATTGCATCTAAATTTGGCGTTAAAATTGGGCCTCCTCCCGATAAAGAGTAAGCCGTTGAACCAGTTGGTGTGGCAATAATAAGGCCGTCAGCGCGTTGATTCAACATGAAGTTGTCGTTTACATAGACTTCAAATTCAATCATATGGGCAATTTTATCCGGATGTAAAACCGCTTCATTAACCGCGGTATTGCAGCTTTTTATATCCCCATGGCGATGTACTTGTGCTTCTAATAAAAAACGTTTTTCTGTTTGGTAATTACCCAATAATACTTGCTCTAATGGCTGCTCAAAATTATCCGGATCAAGATCCGTTAAAAAGCCTAAGTTACCCCTGTTTACACCAATGACGGCAATATCAAAACGTGCCAATACACGCGCTGCGCCAAGCATGTAACCATCCCCGCCTATTACTATCGCTAAATCACAACTGACCCCAATACCGAGCAGATCAGCGCGGTCAAATCCATTAATCGGGAGTTCATCGGCGATACGCTGATCAATCACCAGCTTTATGCCTTTTGCTTTCAAAAAATGATATAAAGCCAGTAATGTTAGTTTAGCTTCGGGATGTTGAGTTTTGGCAATCAAACCAATCGTTTTGAATTCCATTAAATTGTCGCGCTGGGCACTCATAGAGATCCTTTATTAGTTAAACCTTAATATTATCGTTAAAGGATAACCTGATATAATGTTTTAGTGATGATTGTTTTCTTTTATTTCAATTTGTTAGGATTTATTCTTCGCTAAAGAAGGGGATAATTTATTCATATC
Organism: Psychromonas sp.; assembly: GCA_036554425.1. Taxonomy (GTDB): domain Bacteria; phylum Pseudomonadota; class Gammaproteobacteria; order Enterobacterales; family Psychromonadaceae; genus Psychromonas. The sequence goes on along the minus strand of DATBNI010000141.1, from coordinate 7,448 downwards.
CTTACAACAAGCTTGAAACTATCATTGTAATCCCCATAATAGAGTATATAAAAATTTAAATCTTTAATTGATTAGGATAGAACCATGACGGTAGAAAAAAATATCATCCCGGAAGAACAAGTTGAAGCAGAACAGGCTGAAGCAGAACAAGCTGAAGCAGAACAAGCTGAAGCAGAACAAGCTGAAAATATTGAACCTGCACAATCAGGGTCTGAAGCCGCTGACAAAGAGTTAAATATGATTGAAGAACTGAATAAAAAATTAGCGCTTGCCGAGCAACAGATTGTTGATCAGCAAGATGCTGTTGTTCGCGCCCAGGCTGAAGTGGTAAATGCACGTCGTATCGCAGCTCAAGATGTTCAAAAAGCGCATAAATTTGCACTGGTTAAATTTGCAGATGGTTTATTGCCTGTCATTGACAGTTTGGAGATGGCGATAAGCCATGCTGATAAAGAAGATGAAACGCTAAAACCTATGATTGAGGGCGTTGAATTAACATTGAAATCTATGCTTGATACAGTCGAAAAATTTGGCTTGAAAGTGATAGATCCAAAAGATGAACCTTTTGATCCTGAAAAACATCAAGCGATGAGCATGCAGCCAGTCCCTGGAGTTGCTGCTAATCAAGTTATCGCAGTGATGCAAAAAGGCTATGAATTAAATGGCCGTGTTATTCGCCCGGCAATGGTCATGGTTTCTAAGGCTGAGGAATAATCATCCCTTTTCGTCAGTTAATTAAAGGTGCTGCCTTCTTTTTTTTACGGTAATAACAAAATAAGAAAAATACATTTTTTTTGATATAGCCCTTGAAAGTAAAAAATAGCGCCTCATATATAAAATAATTAAAGCGGCACAGTATTTTAGAATAAAAGTACAGACTGCTAAACAACACAAAACATACATAAGTTTGGAGAAGAGTAAAATGGGTAAAATAATCGGTATTGATTTAGGTACAACAAATTCATGTGTATCTGTACTTGTTGGTGGCGTAGCTAAAATCATCGAAAATGCAGAAGGTGAGCGTACAACGCCTTCAATCATAGCTTACACTGATGGTGAAACCTTAGTTGGACAACCTGCAAAACGTCAGTCGGTCACTAACCCTCACAATACCCTTTTTGCGATTAAACGTTTAATCGGTCGTCGTTATGAAGATGAAGAAGTACAACGTGATATCAAAATCATGCCGTACAAAATTGTTAAAGCTGACAATGGTGATGCATGGGTAGAAGCGCAAGGCAACAAAATGGCGCCTCCGCAAATATCTGCTGAAGTGTTGAAAAAAATGAAAAAAACGGCAGAAGATTACCTGGGCGAGAAAGTGACCGGTGCGGTCATCACTGTACCTGCGTATTTCAACGATGCGCAACGTCAAGCAACTAAAGATGCTGGACGGATTGCGGGTCTTGACGTCAAACGTATTATCAATGAGCCAACGGCTGCCGCATTTGCATACGGTGTTGACAGTTCTAAAGGTGACAGTGTTATTGCCGTATACGACCTGGGTGGTGGTACTTTTGATATTTCCATCATTGAAATCGATGAAGTAGATGGCGAAAAAACCTTCGAAGTATTATCAACAAATGGTGATACGCATTTAGGCGGTGAAGATTTTGATAACCGTTTAATCAACTTTTTAGTGGCTGAATTCAAAACTCAACAAGGTTTTGATCTAACCAATGATCCGCTTGCAATGCAGCGTGTTAAAGAAGCAGCTGAAAAAGCAAAAATTGAACTGTCAAGTGCACAACAAACAGATATCAACCTGCCTTACATCACTGCCGATCAATCAGGCCCTAAACATTTAAACATCAAAATCACCCGCTCTAAACTAGAGTCTCTTGTTGAAGACATGGTTAAGGCGACGCTTGAGCCTTTACGTATCGCTTTGAAAGATGCGGATCTATCCGTTGCTGACATCGATGATGTTATTTTGGTTGGTGGTCAGACACGTATGCCACTTGTACAAAAAATGGTTACCGAGTTTTTCGGTAAAGAAGCGCGTAAAGATGTTAACCCTGATGAAGCCGTAGCCATGGGCGCAGCGATTCAAGGTGCGGTACTTTCTGGTGATAAAACTGATGTATTATTATTAGATGTTACGCCTTTATCATTAGGCATCGAAACAATGGGCGGGGTTTTAACCAAAGTTATTGATAAAAATACCACTATCCCGACTAAACAGTCGCAAACATTCTCAACAGCTGAAGATAACCAAAGCGCGGTAACTATTCATATTTTACAGGGTGAGCGTAAACGGGCTTCTGATAATAAATCTCTTGGTCAATTTAACCTTGAAGGTATCCGTAAAGCGCCGCGCGGTACACCTCAAATTGAAGTGACATTTGACATGGATGCTAATGGTATTTTACACGTATCAGCTCAAGATAAAGATACTAAGCAAGAGCAAAAAATAACCATTAAATCCAGTTCAGGTCTTTCTGAAGAAGAGATTAAAAAAATGGTTAGTGATGCCGAAGCAAATGCCGAAGCAGATAAGAAATTTGAAGAAGTAGTGAAAGCACGTAACCAGGCTGACGCAATAGTGCATACAACACGTAAGCAAATTGAAGAAGCGGGTGACGCACTTCCGGCTGATGAAAAAGAGAAAGTCGAAGCGGCACTGAAAGAACTTGAAGAAGCGACTAAAGGTGAAGATAGCGCTCTGATTGAAGCTAAAACGACCGCACTTGCTGAAGCTTCTGCAAAACTAATGGAAATTGCACAACAAAAAGCACAGGCAGGAGAAGCTGGAGGCGAAGAACAGCCTCAAGAAAAAGCCAAGCAAGATGATGACATTGTTGATGCTGAGTTTGAAGAAGTTAAAAAAGACGATAAAAAATAATTAGGAAAAATAATTAAGTTATAATCGTTTTTAATGCCGCGCGGGTTATAGATTTTTCTATAATCCGCGTGTTTGTTATATAGATATAGCCAAGTCGTTTGGCTATAAATTGCAATTTTGAGAAAAAATATGGCAAAACGTGATTGTTATGAAGTACTTGGCATAAGCCGTGATGCGACAGAAAAAGAAGTTAAAAAAGCGTATAAACGTTTGGCAATGAAATACCATCCGGACAGAACCAGTGGTAATGATGAACTTGAAGTGAAATTCAAAGAAGTTAAAGAAGCTTACGAAATTCTCAATGATGCGCAAAAAAAAGCAGCCTATGATCAATATGGACATGAGGGTGTAAACCAGCAGGGCCGTGGTGGCTTTGAACATGCTGATTTTGGCGACCAGTTTGGTGATATTTTTGGTGATATTTTTGGTGGCGGTCGTCGCGGTGGCGCACCGCGTCCACAGCAGGGGTCTGATCTTCGCTATAACATGGAATTAACGCTTGAAGAAGCGGTTAAAGGTATTTCCAAAGAGATTCAAATTCCTACCCAGGTCCATTGTGAACAGTGTAATGGCAGCGGTGCTAAAAAAGGAACAGAAGTAAAAACCTGCGGCACTTGTTATGGTCAAGGGCAAGTACAGATGCGGCAGGGTTTTTTTGCTGTCAATCAAACCTGTCCGACATGCCGTGGCCAGGGGAAAATCATCAGTGAACCCTGTCATAAATGTCACGGTCATGGCCGTTACGAGCGCAGTAAAAGCATTTCGGTTAAAATCCCGGCTGGTGTTGATACAGGCGATCGCATCCGTTTAAGCGGTGAAGGTGAAGCGGGTGAACACGGCGCACCTGCTGGTGATTTATACGTGCAAATGAATGTGCTTCCGCACCATGTGTTTGAACGTGATGGCAACAATCTCCACTGTGAAGTGCCGATCAGTTTCACCGAGGCTGCATTAGGGAGCGAAATTGAAGTGCCGACACTTGATGGCCGCGTCAAACTTAAGATTCCTGCTGAAACGCAGACAGGACGTATTTTCCGTATGCGTAACAAAGGTGTTAAATCAGTGCGCAGTCATGCGACCGGGGATTTAATGTGTAAAGTCATGGTTGAGACACCGGTTAAATTATCGAGTAAACAGCGCGAATTATTAAAAGAGTTTGAAGCTTTATGTTCATCAAGTTCGACTAAACATAAGCCAAAGTCAGAAGGTTTTTTAGCCAGCATCAAAACCTTTTTTGATGATTTAAGCAGCTAATATGTGACTATGTTAAGCAGAATTAATAATGCCTCCTAATCGGAGGCATTTTTTTTACCTTTCAATTAACTATGGTCTTTTAATTTTGGCTAGGACCAATACCACTTATTTTCACTTCTGCAATGCCGCTTATAATGGATGTTAGCCAGAGATAAAAATATCTTTTAGTCTTTGTTATTGATTTAATGTCATCACATTCTGTTATTCATCATCTCGTGGTGACTGCCGCTGTTTAACGTCATTGCCTACTGTTTTGTGTAATTAAAACAACTCGTTACCTTGGAAAAGGCTTTGCTTATAAGCATTTTTTCGCCTCAATAAATTGCCTGATGAGTGCAATAGGCAGATTAAATTTAAAAAAATCATTTTTTCCCTTTAAAACTAAATTATGCCCCCCATATATTTATTAGGATTTGCTCCATTTGATTGTGAGCGGTTTTATTATATCCGCCCGACAGCTTATAAATACTGAGAGGGCAATAAATTGCATTGCTTGATAACTGATTGTAATTTAAATGGGTATAACGAAAGCTGCTGGCAAATGGAACAGAGCCATTTATTACGTCATCATATATGATAGAATTAGGGAACTCCATTCCATAAATTAAGAGAATAAATATGTCTGAATTACAGCTAAACACTCAAGAAAAACAAGCAAGTTACGGTATCGGTCTACAGATGGGAGAGCAACTTGCTGCTAATCCTTTTGATGGTTTAGAAATATCTGCTATTTCTGCTGGAATCAGTGATGCATTTGCCGGCGCAGAAAGCAAAGTATCTCGCGAAGATTTACAAACTGCTTTCGAAGTTATCTCTGGACGTATGCAAGCTGCTGCTGCTGAGCAAGCAGAAGTATTAGGTGCCGCTGGTGCAGCTTACCTTGCTGAAAATGCAGCTAAAGAAGGTGTGACAGTGACTGAATCTGGGCTTCAATATGAAGTGATCACCCAGGGTGAAGGTGAAATACCTACTGCTGAAGCGACTGTCAGTGTTCATTACCACGGAACTTTGACTGACGGTACTGTATTTGACAGTTCTGTTGAACGTGGCGAACCTGCTGAATTCCCTATCGGTGGTGTTATCGCCGGTTGGACTGAGGCATTACAACTTATGCCTGTTGGCTCTAAATACAAATTAGCTATTCCTGCCGATCTTGCCTATGGCGAGCGCGGCGCTGGCGCTGCAATCGGACCGCACGCTACATTAGTATTTGAAGTTGAATTGTTGGCGATTAAATAATTTTCTTGCCCACTGTATAAGTGGGATATGAAAATATTAAGGCCCTTCTCTGGCAACAGATTAGGGCCTTTTTTGTATAAGAAAACCAGTGGGCAACGGTAAAAACTAGTTTAGGTTATTGACCATTTCTTCAACAAGTATGGATGCATTTTTAGCGGCAATCGGGAGGTACTGGTCAAAGGACAGTTCTGATTTTTTACCGGCAATATCCGAGAGTGAACGGACGATCACAAAAGGCACGTTAAACTGGTAACAAACCTGCGCAATGGCCGCAGCTTCCATTTCACATGCCGCCATCGCTGGGAAATTATGACGTGCTATTTCAGCTTTGGTTGGGTCTGCCATAAAAATATCACCAGTACAGATTAACCCCTGAATGGTTTTTAAATGTGCGATAGTATCTGCGGCTTTTTGCGCTGCGATAATCAGGTTTTTATCTGCTGGAAAAGCGGCAGGCAATTGCGCCATTTGCCCAATTTCATAACCAAATGCGGTTAAATCAACATCATGAAAACGTACTTCTGTTGAGATCACAATGTCACCGACATTCAGCGTTGTATCGTAACCCCCTGCGGAGCCCGTATTGATGATCCTTCCTGGATTAAATCTTTCCAGTAACAGTGTTGTTGCTACTGCTGCTGCAACTTTACCTATGCCTGATTTGGTTAAAATAACGGGTTTACCATTTAATTCACCCTGGTAAAATTCACAACCTGCAATGACAGTTGTTTCCATGTTAGTTAACTTCGCTTTAAGGATGCTAACTTCTTCATCCATCGCACCAATAATGCCTATTTTCATCTGTTCTGCTCTTTGCCGTTAAAAAATAAGGCCAATGCTAACATAAACTGCCTTATATCCGCACTCTATGGTTTTTTTGTGTCTCTTAAATGTGTAATATCTGGGCAATAAAATATTGGATTCTCAATGATTAGGAAGTACAGGAATGAATGCTCTACTTGAAGATTTACAAGCGCGAGGCTTAGTCGCGCAAATGACTGCAGATGAAGAATTACATGAACATTTATCAAGTGGCTGCAAAACGCTCTATTGCGGATTTGATCCCACTGCAGACAGTCTACATATCGGCAGTTTAGTGCCCTTAGTTACATTAAAACGTTTTCAAGATGCAGGCCATAAACCCTTAGCTTTAGTCGGTGGCGCAACGGGATTGATTGGCGATCCAAGTTTTAAGGCTGCAGAGCGTAAATTAAATACTGATGATGTTGTTGCAGATTGGGCGCAAAAAATAAAAGGTCAAGTCAGTGCTTTTATTGAATTTGGTGACCAGGAAAATTCGGCAGAGGTGGTTAATAACCTTGATTGGATTGGCAAGATGGATACCATTTCCTTTTTGCGTGATGTGGGTAAGCATTTTAGTGTTAATGCCATGATTCAGAAAGAGTCCGTTAAACAGCGTATTGATCGCGACGGTTCGGGTATTTCATTCACTGAATTTACCTATATGTTATTACAATCTTATGATTTTGCTGCTTTAAATAAAGCCAATGGTTGTTCACTGCAGATTGGTGGTTCGGATCAGTGGGGAAATATAACCGGCGGTATTGATTTAACCCGGCGTATGAATCAACAGAAAGTATTCGGTTTGACGCTACCTTTAGTGACTAAATCAGACGGTACAAAATTTGGTAAGACAGAAGCGGGTACTATCTGGCTGGATGCCGCGAAAACATCACCTTATGCCTTTTTCCAATTCTGGATAACCACCTTAGATGCGGATGTTTACAAGTTTCTTCGTTACTTTACTTTCTTGTCTGTTGAAGAGATTATTGCGATTGAAGAAAATGATAAGACCATTCAAGGCCGTCCTGAAGGGCAAAATATTTTAGCGCAGCAAGTCACCGCTATGGTTCATGGTGAACAAGGTTTGGCTTCAGCCCAACGTATTACCGAAGCCCTGTTTTCAGGCGATTTAAGTGCACTGGATGAATCCGATCTGGCACAACTTGCGCAGGATGGTTTACCCGCGACTAAGGTTGAAGGGGCAGAAAAATCCTTAATTGAATTGTTGACCAGTTGTGAGCTTGCTAAATCGAATAAAATGGCGCGAGAATTTACTAAAAATGGTGCGGTCAGTATTAATGGTGAA